>SKWP01000155.1 GCA_007128865.1 Paracoccaceae bacterium | reverse complement strand
CAGTTCCTGCCCGATTTCGCTGTCCAGCGTGGTACGGGCATGGGCATAGTCACGGAACAGGAAAGGCAGGTCCAGGCCCAGAACTTCGGGCACGAAATTGCCCAGCGGTCCGGTTGAGGTGATGACCAGGTCCAGCGAGCCGATCTGGAGCCCCTCGATCATGTCGCGTTCGCCGCCCAGTTGGCTGGCCGGGGCCTGCTCGCCGGTGAAGGCGCCGCCCGAAAGTTCGGTCAGCGTGTCGATGAAGGCCTGCGCGCCGACACCGTAATGCGAGGTGGTAGACAGCGCGTGCCCGACCACGACATTGGTCTGCGCCTGGGCATGCGCCCCGGCGATCAGGGCGATACCGGCAACAGCGCCGAGCAGGGTATGCTTCATGAGGTCTTCCTCCCTTGTGATCCTATTGATCCTGTCAGTCACGCAGCTTCAGGCCGCGCTGTTCATGCGGTTCCGATGCTCCTCGATCAGTTCCGCAATTCCGGTATTGGGTGTGAAGCCCAGCGCCGCGGCGCGCGGGCAGCGAATCTTGCCGGGCCATGAGGCGACGATGGCTGCGATCCCTGTATCGGGCTGAGAGGTGATATGGGCCGCGGCCGCTGGCCCAGCAAGCTGCGCCAGCGTGTCGATCATCCCGCCCACCGTGACGCTGATCCCCGGCAGGGTCAGCGTGGTCTCGCCGCCCAGCGCGTCCTGCGTGAGCCCGCAGGCCTGCAGCGTATACTCCAGCGCCTTGCCGGGCGAGGCCAGATGCAGCCGCAGATCGCGCGGGACCGGGAGTGCGGCGGGCTGTCCGGCCAGCGGCTCGCGGATGATCCCGCTGGCGAAACTGGAGGCCGCGCGATTTGGCGCGCCTGGGCGGACCGAGATGGTCGGAAAGCGCAAGCTGCGCGCCTTCAGGAAGCCCCGCCGGCTGGCATCGCGCAACGCCAGCTCGCCCATCAGCTTCTGCGTGCCGTAGGACGAGCGCGGGGCGGGCAGCGTATCCTCGGTGATCGTGTCGTTGTCGGCGCAGGAAAACACCGCCACAGAAGAGGCGAAGACCACGACCGGCGGGCGGCCCATCCGGCGGCAGGCCTCGATCAGTGCCAGCGTGCCGCGCAGATTGACCGCCATGCCCAGATCCCAGTCAGCCTCGGCCTGACCCGAGACGACGGCGGCCAGATGGATGATCAGATCGGGCGCATCCGCCACGATCCGGTTCAGGACAGCGGGGTCGTCCAGCGTACCGGGCAGGGCGTGAATGCGGCGGTGCGTGGCGGCCAGGGCGTGCAGCGGTGCCTCGGCGATGTCGGTGGCCAGGATTGCCGCGATCCGACGCTCGGTTCCGTCCAGCCGCAGCATGTCCCGCGCTGCCAGCGCCCGCACCACCATCTGTCCTATGAACCCGGCTGCGCCGGTCACGACAACGCGCATGCTACCCCCCATATTGGCCTGAGGCTGGCAAATCATGACAGCGCTGTCAATATGGCTTTGCCTTTTGCGCGATGTTGCGGCAGCATGGCAGGAACGCAGACAGACCCCGACGTAATGCCGCACCATGACCCAAGATGACCGGCCCCGTTTGAATACCCGCGATTTGGGAGCGCCTGTGCCCGCAGCCTTACCGGATGATACCCGTCCGACGCTGGCACAGGTCGCCCGCATCGCCGGCGTCAGCGAGATCACGGCGAGCCGGGCAATGCGCGGAACGACCCTTGTCGCGCAGGACACCCTGGCGCGCGTACAGGCAGCGGCACAGGCCCTGAACTATGTGCCGAACCGTCTGGCCGGGACCTTGGCCGGGGGGCAGTCGCGGCAGGTGGCGGTGGTGCTGCCGTCGCTGTCCAACAGTGTGTTTGCCGATGTTCTGAAGGGGTTGGAGACCCGGTTGGAACAGGATGGGTACCATGTCATCCTGGGCGTTTCGAACTACGATCCCGCCCATGAGGAACGCCTGATCACGGAATTGCTGACCTGGCGTCCGGCCGGGCTGGTGCTGGCACCCGCCGAAAGCACTCCGGGCAGTCGGCGGATGCTGGCGGCCTCGGGCCTGCCGGTGGTCGAGATCATGGATATCGACCGCGCGCCGGTGGATGTCGCCGTCGGCCTTTCGCAGCGCGCGGCCGGACAGGACATGGCACGGTTCCTGCTGCAGCGGGGTTACCGGCGGATGGCCTATCTGGGTCATGACATATCGGTCGATCCGCGCGCCCGGGCCCGGCGCGACGGGTTCTGCGCGGCGCTGGCTGAAGCCGGCCTGACGCTTGAGGCGATGCTGTTGCTCCCCGGCCCGTCCTCGGTTGGTCTGGGGCGCAAGGGGACAGCGCAGTTGCTGGACCGTCTGTCCGTCGGTGGTCTGGCGGTCTGCTATTCGAATGACGACATGGCGGTGGGCGGGATGTTCCATGCCATGGCGCAGGGGCTGCTTGTGCCCGCCGATCTGGCGCTGGCGGGGTTCAACGGATTGTCGATCGGGCAGGCCCTGCCCCAGCCGCTGACCACGATCGAATCGCGCCGGGTGCTGATCGGCGAACAGGCGGCGAGCTGCGTTCTGAACCGTCTGCATGGTCTGGCCATCGATCCGGTGCAGAATGTGGGCTTTCGTCTGATCCCGGGCGCGACGGCCTGAGGGCGGCGCTCAGGCGCGGGGTTCTTTCGCCCCGTCAGTGCACCGCCTCGAAACCCCGGCGCCAGGCCAGCCCGTCCTCGACCCGGCCGCGCGGGTGGTATTCGCAGCCGAAGGCGCCACTGTAGCCCAGCCCCTGCATCGCTGCGATCAGTATCGGCAGGTCCAGCCGGTCCTTATCACCGGGTTCGTTCCGACCCGGGACCGAGGCGATCTGCACATGCCCGATCTGCTCGGCATGGGCAGCAAAGGCAGCCAAGGCATCGCCGTCCTGCATGGCAATGTGGAAACAGTCGAACATGATCTTCAGGCGCGGATGGTCGATCTCGGCCAGGATCGCCGCCGCCGTCGCGATGTCGGGCAGGGCGTAATCAGCCATCGCCGCACGGCAAATCGGTTCGATCAGGATCACCCGCTCGCCCGAGGGATCAAGACCATCGAGCGCATGGCGCAGCACCCGCAGGTATTGCGCCCGGTCGCCGCCATCGGCCACCCGACCGGCCAGAACATGCACTGCGCCAGCGCGCAGCGCCTCGGCGACCCGCAGCGCGTCATCGACATCGCGCCGGGCCTGATCCTCGGCCCCGGGCAGGGATGCGCAGCCCGCCGTCCCGCCCATCCGCACGTTCAGCCCGCAGACCGGCAGCCCGGTTTCCTGCAGGATCGCATGGATTTCGGCCAGGTCATGGCGCTGCGCCTCGTCATGGAACTCGACCGCGTCGAAACCTGCCGCCGCGGCGGCGCGCAGCCGGTCGGGAAAGGGGCGATCGGTCCACAGGAAGCCTGTATTGGCGGAAAAGCGGGGGCGGTCCATGATCAGTCCCATTCGACATTGTAGCGGGCGACGAGTGCTGCGACCTCGTCTGCGGTCAGCAGGCGGCGCGGCTGGCCCAGGGTCAGGATCAGGAGTTTCGCGGTCTCCTCGAATTCCTCCATCCCGTTGACCGCATCATCGAGCGTCCGGGCCGAGACCACCGGGCCGTGATTGGCCAGCAAAACGGCGGCGTGGCGCCCCATCAGCCCACGCACTGCGTCACCCATCGCGGCGTCACCGGGCACGAAGAAAGGCAAGAGTGCGACCTTGCCCAGCCGCATGATCGCGTAAGGGGTGATCGGGGGCAGGACATTGCCAGGGTCGAGCCCGTCCATCAGCGACCAGGCGGTGGCATGGGTCGAATGCAGATGCACGACCGCGCCGGTCTGGGGTCGGGTGGCATAGAACGCCTGATGCAGCGGCCATTCCTTGCTGGGCTTGCGGCCAACCAGATGGGTGCCGTCCGGGGCCAGCACGGCCAGGTCGTCCGGGGTCATCGCGCCCAGCGACAGGCCGGTGGGGGAGACCAGAAACCGCCCGTCGGACAGGCGCGCGGTGATGTTGCCGCTGCTGCCCCCGGTCAGCCCGCGCTGAAACAGCGAAGCGCCATGCGCGCAGAGTGCCTGCGCAAGGGTCAGATCATCCCCTTGCAAGCCGGTCATGACAGCACCCCGGAGGCTTTGCGAAAGAAGTCCTCGGCGCCGAAATTCCCCGACTTCAGCGCCAGGACCAGATCACGCCCGCTTGCCCGCAGCGCCGGCACGCCCGGGTCGATGGCCGGTCCGATTTCGAGCGCATCGAGGCCCAGCGCGCCGACTACGGCGCCCGAGGTTTCGCCCCCTGCGCTGATCAGCCGCCCGAACCCGGCCGCGACGGCGCGCGCCGCAAGCTGGCCGAACATGGCCTCGATGGCGGTGGCAACGGTTTCGGTCCCGTAGCGCTGCTGCCATTGGCGGACCTGTTCGGGGTCGTCGCTGGAATAGATCAGCGGCAGATCGCCCGCGCCCAGTGCCCAGTCGATCAGTGCGCCCGCATCTGCGCGCCCTTCGACTACGGCGGGGATGTCGAGCGCCATTTGCGCCCCGCCCGCTGCGCGATGCGCCACGATCTGCGTCCGTGTGGCGGTGGAACAAGATCCCGAGAGGCAGAGCGCAGGGCGCCCCCCAGCGCCGCGCCACGCAGGCGCGCGGGCCGCGGAAAAGCCGTGCAACGCGGGCAGGCCCAGCGCGATGCCCGAGCCGCCGGTGATCAGGGTCGCAGACGCGCAGGCCGGGGCCAGCGCGAGCAGGTCGGAATCCTCGATCGCATCGCAGACGACCAGTGGACGGCCGGCCGCCACCTCGGCCGCCATGCGTGCCGCACCCTGACCGGCACGCAGGTCCGACAGCGGCAGATGGCCGACGTCGTGGCGGGTCTGATGGGAGAGGAAACGGCGCAGATCAGGGTCGGTCATGGGGGTCAGCGGGTGGTTCTGCATCCCGCTTTCGTTCAGCAACCGGTCGCCCACGAACAGATGCCCCATGAACACCCGCCGCCCGGTGGCCGGAAAGGCCGGGCAGACCACGACCCCGCCTGCTCCGCCCAGGTCCTCAAGCAAGGCGTCGATCACCGGGCCGATATTCCCCTCGGGCGTCGAATCGAAGGTGGAGCAGTATTTGAACAGGATCTGCCGCGCCCCCTGCGCGCGCAGCCAGTTCAGGGCAGCGCGCGACTGCGCCAAGGCCTGATCCACCGGGACCGAGCGGGTCTTCAACGCGACGATCCCGGCCTCGACCTCAGGTGCTGCGGGGCCCGAGGGGATGCCGACATATTGCACCGTCCGCATCCCGCCCGCCGACAGCGTCAGGCCCAGATCCGACGATCCGGTGAAGTCATCGCCGATGGCACCCAAAATCATGCCTGGCCCTCCGTCACGGGTCGCTCTCGGGCAGGGTCAGCCCGGCATTGCGGGCATAGACCTTTGCCACCGCCGCGTCATCCTGACTGCCCAGGCCCGAACCGGATGCGGCCAGGAATTGCTGTAGCGCCGTCGCGGTCAGGGGGGCGGAAAATTTCGCCGCCCGGGCGGCATCCAGCACGATTCCCAGATCCTTTGGCCAGATATCGACGGCCGAGGCCGGGCGATAGTCGCCGTCGATGACATGAGGGCCGCGATTTTCGAACGCCCAGGAATTGCCGGCACAGCGGGTGATCACCTCGTAGCTGCGCGCGACGTCGATCCCCTGCGACAGTCCAAAGGTCATCGCCTCGGCCATGGCCGCGATCTGGATGCCGACCAGCATCTGGTTAACTGCCTTCATGGCCGAGCCTTGCCCGGGTTCCGGCCCCATCTCGAACACCACCTCGGCCATGGCGTCGAGCGCGGGGCGCGCGCCGGCAAAGGCCGCATGGCTGCCCGAGGCCATGATCGACAGCTTGCCTGCCGCCGCCTTGGCCGCCCCGCCCGAGATCGGTGCGTCGAGATAATGCAGGCCCCGCGCCTGAACGGTCGCGGCCAGGGCGCGGGCATCGTCAGGCGCGACGGTGGCGCAGGCGATGATCGTGGCGCCGGGGCGCAGATGGTCGATCAGCCCGGGCGCATGATCGTTGCCCAGCACCACGGCGCGGGTCTGCGCGGCGTTCAGAACCACGATCACGGCGCGATCGAGACCGGGCGCCAGATCGGCCGGATTGCCGGTCTGCGCCCCCTCGGCCACGATCCGGGCGACGGGTTCGGCGGCGATGTCAAAGGCCGCCAGCTCATGCCCGGCGCGCAATAGTGATTGCGCCATGCCATAGCCCATGGAGCCAAGGCCGAAGATGCCGGTGCGGGGGCGGGATGTCATGCGGTGGCCTCCTGTCGGTTATGTTGCCCGGTCCAGGCTGTGATCAGGTGATGGACAGGCTCTGGCGTGGCGAAGCCAAAGCCATGCCCACCATCGAAGATCCGGAATTCAGCCTGTGGTAACGCCCCGGCCAGCCGGGCCACGGCTGCCAGCGGGGCCTGTCCGTCATGGCGGCCGGCCATGATTACCGTCGGGCAGGTGATTCGGTGCAGCAGGGCCACAGCGTCGTGCCCTGCGCGGGCGGCCAGCAGTCGGGGATAGCCTGCGGCGTTTTTCGGGGAGGCGCGAAACAGGGTTTCCTGGGTGATGCGCTGGGCGTGGCGGGCGGCGGCGGCTTGCGGATCGGCTGCCTGAAACGCGGCAAAGCGCAGGTCCTGCACGCTCAGGGCCTGCAGCGCGGCCTGATCAGGGGGCAGGGGCAGCCAGTCCTGGATCGGAAATGACCCGCCGAGCACACCGCCGGCAGTGGCCGCCATGACCGCCAGCGCCTGCACCCGGTCGGGGGACAGCGCGGCCATGTGCAGCGCGGTCATGCCGCCAAAGGATTCGCCCAGCACAAAGGCCCGGTCGATGTCCAGCGCGTCCAGCAGGCCGACCGCATCTTCGGCATAGTCGCGCATGGTCCAGTTGCCCGGCGGTGCGTCCGAGCGGGCCAGTCCACGAGGCTCGTAGGTGATGACGTCAAAATGCTGCGGCAGGTCCGAACCCATCACCGCGCAGCGCAGCCGGAAATCGGTATTCGATCCGCCAAGGAACAGCAGCGCCGGTCCATCGCCGGCCCGCCGCACCTGCAGGGTCAGGCGTGCCGTCCGCACCGGCCCTTCGGCTGCCGTTATCGCAGTCTGGCTCATGCCCCCCTCCGTGACCGGAACCGGCCTCTTGCAGCACTCAGCAAGGGCCAGCACAGCGTTGCGATGGCGATCACGATCAGCGTCGCTGCGATGGGGCTGGCAAAAAAGGCGCCGAAGCTGCCATTGGTGATGATCAGCCCCTGCCTGAGCGTCATCTCCAGCGTCGGGCCCAACACCATGCCGATCACCAGCGGCGCCATTGGGAACCCCTGCCGGCGAAGGATGAACCCGCTGATCCCGGCTGCGACCATGACCCACAGATCAAACGGGTTGCCGCGGACGAAATAGACCCCGACAAAGCACAGAAGCGTGATCGCAGTCAGCATGAAGGCCTCGCGCATGCGCAGTAGCGGCGCGGCCATCGCGCTGGCCAGCATGCCCAGCGGCAGCAGCAGCAGGTTGATCACCATCAGCCCCGCAAAGATCGCGCCGATCAGGGTCGGGTTGTCCTGCATCAGCCGCACACCGGGGGTGATCCCGTGCAGGGTCAGCGTGGCCAGCATGACGGCGGTGACCGCATCGCCGGGGATGCCCAGCGCCATCGTGGGGACCAGCGCGCCGCCGGTGACGGCATTGTTGGCGCCCTCGGAGGCGATGATTCCGTCAGGCTCGCCCTTGCCGAAATTCCCGGAATTGGGCGAGCTGCGCCGCGCCTCGGCATAGGAGACGAAGGCGGCGGTAGCCGCGCCCGTGCCAGGCAGAACCCCGATCCCGCAACCCAGCGCGATGGACTTGGCCAGCCCCTTCAGGCGGCCTTTCCACTCGGCCAGACGGGGCAGGACGATCCCCTTGAACGAGACGAATTCCGCGGTGCCTGACAGTTTTTCGGACACACGCAACAACACCTCGGACAAGGCGAAGACCCCGATCACGATGGCCAGCAGGTCGAAGCCGGCGATCAGGCGGAAATCCCCGAAGGTGAAGCGCGGCGTGCCGGTGATCGGATCACCGCCCACCATGGCCAGCAATAGGCCCAGCGCGCCTGCGATCAGCCCCTTGATCATGTCACCCGACGAGACCGCGACGATGCAGGTCAGCCCCAGCAGGAGCAGCCCGAAGGTCTCGATCGGGCCGAAATTCAGCGCCAGCCGGGCCAGTTGGGGTGCTGCCAGGATCAACAGCAGGACCGAGACGATCCCCCCGGCGACCGACGCCATGGTGGCCCAGCCCAGCGCGCGCCCTGCCTCGCCGCGCTGCGCCATCGGATAGCCGTCAAAGGTGGTCGCCGCCGATTGCGGGGTGCCGGGCGTGTTGATCAGAATGGCCGAGATCGAGCCGCCATAGACGGACCCCGCATAGACGGCGAGCAAGAGAAGCACTGCCGGGGCCTGCGACATGCCCAGCGTGAAGGGCAGGATGATCGCCACCGCGACCGTGGACCCGATCCCCGGCAGCGCGCCCAGGATGATGCCCAGCATGGTCCCCAGGATCAGGGTCAGGATCGCCTCGACGCTGGTCAGCAGGGCCAGTGAGTCGCCGAAGGTGGACAGCATGGGCGCCCCCTCAGAACATGTGGCTGAAGGGCGAGGTCGGCAGCGGCATGATCAGGACATGATTGAACAGTCCGACCAGTGCCCCCGGCACACCCAGTGCAAATGCACCGATAACCAGCGGGTTGCGCAGGCCCAAGAGCAACAGGGCCAGCACCGAAAACCCCGCCCCGGTCAGGAAAAAGCCGAGGCGCGTCATTGCCCATGCAAACGCCACCATCGCCGCCGCCAAGACTGCCGCTCGCAGTATCTGCCCGCCGCTGGAGCCGCCCTTGCGCGCCAGTTCCAGCGCCAGACCCAGCGCGGTCAGCACCAGCAGCACCGACAAGACGATGCGTGGAAAGAACTCGGGCGAAAAGGCTGGGGGCATGCCCGTCGTGTCGCGCCAGCCAATGCTGGCCATCATTGCGCCAGAGGCCAGGAACAAGGCCAGCGTCACGCCGGCGCGTTCGAACAGGGCGGTCATGGCAGGGCCTTTCGTGCGGAGCCGCTCGTGCGGGACCTTTCGCAAACACGTCCGGGGCGCGGGATGACGGCGCGCCCCGGTCCTTTCGGCTGAATCAGAGGCCCGAGGCCTCGATCAGCGTGCTGGCCGCGCCGAACGCCTCGCGATAGAACGCATCAAAGGTATCGGCATCCATGTACCGCAGGACCGTGCCCGTGCGGTCGGCGAATTCGCGGAAACCGTCGGATTCGGTCGCCACGCGGCAGGCCTCGGACAGCTGGTCGCGCACAGCCTGGTCCAGACCCGCGGGTGCGAACAGCCCGCCCCACAGATACAGCTCGTCCAGCGGTGCCTGAACGCCGACTTCACGCGCCGTGGGCAGATCGGGCAGATGCTCCAGCCGTTCGGCGTTGAACACCATCAGCGGACGCAGGTCGCCGCCCTGCATCAAGAGCTCGGTATCGCCGAAGAACTGGATCGTACCCGCGGCCATGCCCTGCATCGCCGGGCCCGAGCCCTGGAACGGCAGATGCCGGACATGGTCGCTCAGCCCCAGCCCCTCAAAGGCCGCGACCATGGACAAATGCGTGATCGCCCCGGGCCCGGATGAGCCGTAGAGATATTGGCCGGGATTGTCGCGCACGGCTGTCACCACATCATCCATCGACTGAAACGGGCTGTCCGCAGCGACGAAGAACATGGTCGGCGAGGCCGCGACAGCGCAGACCGGCGTCCAGCTGTCGAGGCCGTAGGGCACCTCGCGGATTTGCGGCTGGATCGTGGCGATGGTGATCGAGAAATAGCCCAGCTGATAGCCATCCGCTCGCTGCCCCGCCAATGCCGAAGCCGCAACAGTCCCCGCGCCGCCCGCCATGTTCGACACAAAAGCCTGCCCGCCGATCGCCTCGGCGAAATGCGGGGCAAAGCCGCGGATCAGCAGGTCGGTGCCACCGCCGGCATTGAAGGGCACGATCAGGTTGATCGCGCGCTCGGGGAATTCACCGGCCTGCGCGGTCTGGGCGGTCAGGCAGAGACCCGCGGCGGCCACAGCCCCCATCAGGCCCGTCGAGATCGATCTGGAAATCATTGCATCCTCCCTGATTGCGGGTGCGAAGGTATCGCCAATGACACCGCTGTCAATCGAATTGTTTGCGTTGTCATTGGTGTTTTCCTAGCGTCCACGCGGCGTTGTTGCACAACGCTTCTCTTTGAGGATTCGCATCCCGAATCCATGCGGTTAGACGGTCTGCATCAGCAAGCCATCACCCGCCCGCTACCGCACCACGAACTGGTCCAGCTACACGGCTTCCCAGCGCAAGCGCGGATCGCTGCTGATCTGGCTAGACAAGGAGAAGATGGCCTGGCTCGCGCCGCATGACGGTGGCCCGGGTCGGCCTACAGTTTTCTCGGAGGCACCCATCCAGTCCTGTCCGAGCATCAAGGTGTTGTTCAAGCTACCGCTCCGGCAAACAACTGGGATGGTGGCCAGCTTGCTCAAGATGGCGGCGCTGGACCGGGTGGTGCCCGACTACACCACTCCTTGCAGGCGTCAGAAGACACTGGCCGTCCAGATCCCGTATCAGCGCGCCGATGGCCCCTTGGCTCTGCTCGTCGACAGAACCGGGATCAAGTTCCTCGGCAACGGCGAGTGGCAGGCCCGCAAGCACGGCGTTCAGGGGCGACGCCAGTGGCACAAGGTCCATCTGGCCATGGACACCGCCACTTCGGACATCCGGACGGTGGAGTTCATCCCCAAGGTGATGCTCTTCGACGAAGCGACCTCGGCGCTGGATCCTGAACTGGTGGGCGAGGTGAATCGCACCATGAAACAGCTTGCCGAGGAGCGCATGACCATGATCATCGTCACCCACGAGCTGAAATTCGCGGCCGACACGGCAGAACATGTAGTGTTCATGGCCGATGGCCGCATCGTCGAGGAAGGGCCGCCCGAACAGGTGCTGCGCAACCCCGTCCAGCAGCGCACCCGCACTTTTCTGCAACAGGACGCAACCGCATGACCAGCCCCGCCGACAGCCATCTTTTCTATCTCTCCTCGGCCGCGCGCCCGCAACTGGCCGAAGCGCGGGGCGTCTA
Organism: Paracoccaceae bacterium; assembly: GCA_007128865.1. GTDB lineage: Bacteria > Pseudomonadota > Alphaproteobacteria > Rhodobacterales > Rhodobacteraceae > Rhodobaculum. Next base: position 38 of record SKWP01000155.1, on the reverse strand, counting down.
TATGTGGGATATCGAGGGCCGGCGCTACCTCGATGGCT
>SKWP01000407.1 GCA_007128865.1 Paracoccaceae bacterium | reverse complement strand
CGTAGAGCATTGCCGCCCGGATCATGTCAGGCCGGTACCGCGGTGCTGCAACGGTCCCCCGCCCCTTTCCGCCCCCGGCCCGGCGCGCTAGGATAGGCCCGAAGCCAAAGGAGGGCCGCAGATGTCCCTGTTCTCGCGCCTGTTCGGCGGTGGCGGCAAGGCGGAGGCGCCCGCTGCCAGCGCCCCGCCCGAGGTCTACAAGGAGTTCGAGATCTTCGTCGAACCGCAATCCGAAAACGGCCAGTACCGGGTCTGCGCCCGGATCGAGAAGGAGGTCGGCGGCACCCGCCGCTCGCACCGGCTGCTGCGGGCCGACACCATGGCCAGCCTTGAGGATGTGCGCGCCATGTCGCTGGCCAAGGCACGGCAGGTGATCGACGAACAGGGCGAGCGGCTGTTCGGCTGATCCCGCCCCCCGTTCGCACCCGGTGGCGTGCTGCCGGTTCCGGTATGCGCCGCCCCTGCCCCGCCCGCCGCAGCGTTCAGGTGTGCCGTCACCGTCTGTTGCGTTCCGGCGAACCGCAGCAGGAAGCCCGGGCCGGGCTTTGCGCGGTGGTTCGGCCTGCCCGCAGCCTATTGTGCGGCTGTCTGGGCCAGGGTGGCGGTCTTGGGCAGGCGTATCATGAATTCGGTGCCGTCCTCGTCCGAGCGGTGCAGGTCCAGCCGACCGCCATGGCCGCGCACCAGTTCGGCGGCAATGGCAAGGCCCAGGCCAAAGCCGCCCTTGCGTGCACCCCCCTGAAACGGCGTGAACAGATGATCGCGGGCCTTTTCGGGCAGCCCCGGCCCGGTGTCGCCGACGCGGATCCACCAGGCGTTTTCGTCCTCGCCGGCGCCGATCTCGATGGTGCCGGGTTCTCCTGTCGCCTCGATGGCCTGACGGGCGTTGCGCACCAGGTTCGACAGCACCCGGTGCAGCTGCTCCGAATCGGCACGGATGATCAGCGCCGCCGGCACATCGGTCAGGAATTCGACACCATCGGCGCCGAGGTTCATCTGTTCGCCTTCGACCACATCCTCGATCAGGCCGCGCAGCTGGAAGCGGCTGAGCCGCGGCGGCGGTTCCTCGGCCTTGCCGAAGGCCAGCGTGCTTTCGCACAGGTTCACCGCCCGCGACAGCGCGTTGACAAGCTTGGGCGCTGCACGGGAAACCGACGGGTCGTCGCTGCGTTCCAGCCTGTCGGCGACCAGCGAGGCGGTTGTCAGGATGTTGCGCAGGTCGTGGCTGACCTTGGCCACCGCGGCGCCAAGCTGCGCCAGCCTGTCCTTCTGGCGCAGCGCCCCTGTCAGCTGCTTCTGCATCCGTTCCAGCGCGTCCTCGGCCTCGCGCAGCTCGCGCACGCGCGCGGTGGGCGTGATGATGCGCCGCGCATCCTCGGGGGCCTCGGCATAGGCGGTCATGTGATTGACCACACGGCGTATCGGCGTGACCATGAGATAGCGAACGGCCGTGAACAGAAGCACCGCGGTGGTGATCGAAATCACGGCCGACATCAGCAGGATACGCGCGCCGTATTCCATCATCTGCTGGCGCAGCGGTGCGGTCTCGGTGGTGACCTCGATCAGCAGCCCGGCTTCGCGAACCGGGTCGCCGATGACGCGTATGACCCTGTTTTCGGGGTCGAAGAGCACGTCCATGGCATCGCGCACCAGACTGACCGGTCCCGGATCGCGCAGATCATAGGTGGCATGGACCGGCCCCGGCAGCGGCGAGGAAAGTACCAGTTCGCGCACCGCATCGCGCCGCAGGACCACGTTGAAGACCCCGGCGTTGCTGAGCAGTTCCTGTTCCAGGTCTTCGCTGATGGCGGTTTCGGAGGCCAGCAGCGCCAGCGAGGCGATCTGCGCACGCTCAAGCCGGGTCAGCAGGTAATCTTCCCGGAACCGCGCCACCGACGGCACGAAGATCAGCACTTCGGCCAGCATGACGAATACGATCGTCAGCATCAGGAAGCGGCCGGAAAGTGTGTTCAGCATTCTGTGCCCACCCTGGCGCGGGTGTCAGGGCAGACCCTTCTGAACCAACCTGACAATCCGCCTCAGCCAAGGGTTAGCAAAGAGTTTCGGCGAAAAATAGGCTCCTGCTGCACGCTTGTTGACTTCGCCAAGCGTCGGATAGGGCAAAACCGTGCCCGCAACGGCAGAAAGCTTCAGGCCGCTGGCGATGGCCAGCGCCCAGATGCCGATCAGTTCGCCCGCCTGCGGCCCGGCAATGCCGGCGCCGATGGGCCTTCCGCGCAGCACCACCAGCTTGACCAGCCCATCGGGCTTGCCGTCGGCGCGGGCGCGGTCGTTTTCGGCAAAGCTGCTGCGCACCACCTCGATCCGGTCGCCATGCAGCGCGCGGGCCTCGGCCTCGGTCAGCCCGACCTGGGCCAGCTCGGGGTCGGTGTAGGTTGCGCGGGGGATGTGATGCTGCCTTGCCCGCGCCGGCAGGCCCAGCAGCGCCGAGCGGATGACGATGCCGGCATGATAGCCGGCCAGATGGGTGAACTGCCCGCGCCCGGCCACATCGCCGATGGCGAAGACCCGCCGGTTGGTGCTGCGCAGCCGGTCGTCTACCGTGATGCCGCCGCGGTCATGGGCGATCCCGGCGGCATCGAGCCCCAGCCCCTGCAGGTTCGGGCGCCGGCCGACCGCCACCAGCAGATGACTGCCGCTCAGGCTGCGCCCGTCGGCCAGCGACAGGCTCAGCGCGCCGCCGCGGCCCTCGACCGACTGCGCGGCGGTGTTCTCGATGATCTCGACATCCTCGGCCCGAAGGCGTGCAAGCACAACTGCGGCAAGTTCCGGATCCTCGCGCCCCAGTGCCTGCGCGGCCTCAACCACAGTAACCCGGCAACCCAGGCGCCGATGCGCCTGCGCCATCTCCAGCCCGATCGGGCCACCGCCGATGATGATCAGGTGTTCGGGCCGGTCGCGCAGGTCAAACACCGTCTCGTTGG
>SKWP01000194.1 GCA_007128865.1 Paracoccaceae bacterium | reverse complement strand
AACGCGATTCATGACCTGTGCGGAGTTGGCTGCTTCCGTGCCGTGACCCCCGGAATGGCATGCACACCTTTTTCGGGTCGACGAGCCGATCGGCAGAGTCGACGGCTCGGTTCGCGGCCAAACCCGCCGCGATGATCCTGACGTCAATCAATCACTCGCGAAATGGGCGGTCGTGCTCTGCCCGGGCAGGGTTTTCGGCCGCTTTCTCGGTAACCGCGTGCGCCTGCGCGCTCCAGCCGTCCCAGAGCTGCCGGTGTTCGGCGATGAATTGTGCGGCGTGCTCGCGCAGCAGTGCGGCGAAATCCTCCACGAGCGGGCGCGGCTGACGGTGCATCGGAAACATCAGGCCGTAGTCGAACCGGACCCTGGGCCGGAACGGGCGCACCTCAATCCCCATCCAGCGAAACGCATCGGCGTTGAACGGGTCGATGACCGAAACGCCCAGCCCGGCGCTGACCATCTGGCAGATTGACGCGCCCGACTGGGTTTCGAGCTGCATGTAGCGGCGTTCGACCCCCTGCGACTTGAAGGCCGCATCCACCCGCAGGCGCAGCGTCGTATCCGGAACGATGGAGATGAAGCTCTCTTCGGCCAGGTCGCCTGCGTCGATCACCGGCTGCCTGGCCAGCCGGTGGCCGGCGGGCAGGATGCAGACCGCCTCGACCGCGACGATACGCTCCACAAAGGCGGCGGGGTAATCGACCGGCGAGGTCAGAAGGGCCAGGTCGAACTGTTGCGATTCGAGCCAACGCACGGTTTCGCGCTTGACGACCACCCGCAGCGAAATGTTCACGTTCGGCCAGTTTTCGCGGAAGCTGGCAAAGGCGCGCGGCAGAAAGCTCTGGGCCATCGGGGTGGATGCCAGAACCTGCAGATGTCCGTCACCGGCGGGGCGAAGGTTCTTCATCACGTTGGCGACATGGTCGAACCGGCTGTAGAGATCGTCGAGTTCATCGAAGAGCCGTTCGGCTTCTCGGGTCGGATGCAGCCGGCCGTTGCGCCGGATGAAGAGCTGTTGCTGAACCGATGCTTCGAGATTCTGCAGCGATCGGCTGACCGCGGGCTGCGAGATGTTGAGCAGCAGCGCTGCTTCCGATGTGGAGCCGGCCATCATGATGGCCCGAAAGGCATCCAGTTGCTTGAGGTTGAGTCGCATCGCCTGCCTTTCTGGTGTTCCCGGCCGCCGCGCGGGCTGTTGCGCCGGAAGTCAATGCGTTCGATGCATAGGTAGATCAACAATTGATATTTGACGATATAGGAGCTTCGGTCAATCCTGCCTTGACGCCGGGGCGAGGGTCCGGGGCGGCTGCGCGAGGAGGCGCAGCGGCAGCCGTATCGCCGGTCTTGGGCGTGACAGGAGGAGGACACCCATGAAAAGACGGATCTTCACCATCGCCGCGGCTGCCGCGCTGACGGTACCGTTGGGCGCCGCGGCGCAAAGCGGCTATCCCACGCGCGCCATCGAGATCATCACCCCCTTTGCGCCGGGCGGCAGCACGGACACCACCGCACGTCTGTTTGCTTCGGTCCTCGGGAAATACCTTCCGAACGAAGTCAGCGTCGTGGTCGTGAACCGGCCCGGCGGGGCGACGACGGTCGGGATGAACGCGATCAAGAATTCCGCGCCTGACGGCTATACCATCGGCCTGACCTCGAACAGCCCGATCACCATCCAGCCGCACTTTGACGGAGCCGGCTATTCCTATGATGACTTCGAGCCGATCATCCGGCTTGTGGACATTCCCCAGGTGCTGCTGGTCAAGGCCGATGCACCATGGGCCGATTTCGACGAATGGCTGGACTACGTTCGGGCCAATCCCGGAATCTTCACCTATTCGACGCCGGGCAACGGCAGCATTTCCGATCTCGCCATGGCGGTGCTGAACGAAGGTGCAGGCATCGAGACGCGCGCCATTCCCTATGAAAGCGGCGGGCGGGCCATGGCTGCGATGCTTGGCGGCAGCGTCGGCGGCGTGGCGACCTTCCAGGGCAATGCCGACCCGGCGCTTGCCCGGCCGCTGGTGAACTTTTCCAGCCAGCGCAGCAGCCGGCATCCCGATGTCCCGATCATGCGCGACAAGGGTATCGATGCCTTCAAGGATGCCTTCATCGGCATGGTCGCGCCAAAGGGAACGGCCCCGGAAATCATCGAGATCCTGCATGATGCCTTCCGTCAGGCGCTGGAGGATCCGGCCATTCGCGAGCCGCTGCTCAATCAGTCCTTCGAGATCACCTATGAGGACTCCGAAACCTTCGGACGGTCGATCGCAGAGGATTTCGAGCTCAACGGGCATCTTCTGCGCCGTGCGAACCTGATCGACTGATCACGGCAGGTCATGCGGTCCTCGCCCGCCCGTGCGGGCGGGGATCCTGTCTGCCATCGGTTCCGGGGCCGGGAGACCACGCATGAGTTACAAGAAGGCCACCTATCTGGTGCTCGGACTGCTTGTTGCACTGGCAGCCCTGTACTTCTGGACAGCGATCAACCTGCGTGACCCGCGCACGCGCGGCACCATCGGACCGGGCTACTTTCCGGTGATCCTGTCGGTGCTGCTGGTGGTCCTTTGTGCCATATCCTTCGTGCAGACATGGCGCAGCAGCGAGGACAAGGTCATCACCATCCCCAACCTCGGGCTGGTGTCGGCCTGTATCGGCCTGACGGCCCTGTTTCTTGTTGCCTGGCGGATGGTGGACGGGTTCTATGCGCTGTCCTTCGCTTTCGTGCTGGTGCTGATGACGCTGTTCGCGCCGGGTCGCGGATTGCGCCAGCTCGCGGTGAACACGGCGGCTGCGCTGGTGCTCACCGGGGCAATCTACGGGTTGTTCGGGTATGTGATGCAGGTGCGCTTCTAGCCTTGGGGGCAACAGGCCGATGGCCATATTCGATTTCGACTTCCTCAGCCTGTTCAGCCTGTCGAACCTGTTCGCCATCGGACTGGGAACCTTTGTCGGGCTGCTTATCGGGGCGCTGCCGGGGCTGGGGGCAACCGTGGCCATCGTGCTGCTGCTGCCGTTTACCTACGGGATGGAGCCGCTGGCCTCGATCCTGATGCTGGTGGCAGCCTATCAGTCGGCCGAATACGGCGGTTCGATCTCGTCCATCGTGCTGGGGATACCCGGCACGCCGGCCGCAGCCGCGACAATCCTCGACGGCAACGCACTGTCCAAGCAGAGCTCGCCGGGCAAGGCGCTGGCCTATTCGCTGTCGGCCTCGACCATCGGCGGGATATTCGGCGGGCTGGTGCTGCTGCTGCTTTCGGTGCCATTGTCGCAGATCGCGCTGCAGATGGGAGATCCCGAATTCTTCCTGATCGGCCTGCTGGGTCTGATTGCGGTGGCCGGGCTGAGCTCGCGGGACGTGACCCGCAGCTTCATTTCGGTCGTGCTGGGCCTGATGGCCGGCACGATCGGGATCGACGTGATCACCAGTTCGCACCGGTTCACCATGGGGCAGATGGAACTGCTGGACGGCCTGCATCTGGTTGCGGTCCTGGTCGGCATCTTCGCCATCGCCGAAATCCTGTCGATGGTCAGCACCGAGCTGTACCGCAACTACATCACCGACGAGCGGGGCCTGCGCACCAATCTGAGCCTGCGCGAGTTTCGCAGCGTCGGCCGGGCAGTCGGGATCGGCTCCGTGCTGGGGTCGATCATCGGGATCATTCCCGGCATGGGGGCAGGCGCCTCGGCCTGGTTTTCCTACAGCCTGACGCGCAGGACGTCGTCGCGCCCCGAAAGCTTCGGCACCGGCAATCCCGAAGGCATCGCCGCGCCCGAGTCGGCCAACAACGCCACCGTCGGCGGTGCCATGCTGCCCCTGGTGACGCTCGGCATTCCCGGATCGGCCTCGACCGCGATCATCCTCGGCGCCTTCATCATTCACGGCATCCAGCCGGGCCCGACGATCTTTGCGACCAATTCGCAGCTGGTCTACGGCATCTTCTATGGCTTCCTGCTGGGATGCGTGGCGATGTTCGTTATCGGCAAGATGCTCACACCGCTGTTCGCGCGGGTGCTGAAGACGCCCAACTTCCTGCTGGTGCCCACCATTCTCATCCTGGCGCTCATCGGGGTCTATGCCTCGAATTTCCTGATCTTCGATCTCTGGGTTGCGCTGGTCTTCGGGCTGATCTTCTTCCTGCTCAACAAGCTCGACTTTTCGGCCCCGGCCTTCATCCTTGCCTTCGTTCTCAGCCCCATCCTCGAGGTAAGCCTCCGCCGTGCCTTGCTGATTTCGGACGGCAGCTATATGATGTTCCTGACCCGCGGATATTCGCTTGCCATTCTCGCGATCATCGCCGGCATCGTGGTGTTGAGCCTCGTGCGTCAGTTCCGCGGGCCGCAAGACAAGGATGCGGCAACCCGTTGACCGATTCCTCCGCGCCGCCGCGCGCGCTCAGGCTGCTTTCTGTCGGCATCGTGCTGGTGACCGCCGGCGTCATGGGCACACGCCCCCTCGTTCCACTTTACGCCCTTTCGCTGGGCATCGGTCCGGGCGAGATCGGCGTGCTGGTGGCGGCCTTCGCGATCCTGCCGCTGTTCATCGTGTCTCTGGTTGGCAGCTGGATGGACAGGCACGGTTCTGCCTGGATCATGGTTTCGGGCGCGCTGCTGTCTGCACTGGGGCTGATGTTGCCCTTCCTGATGCCCGACCGGGCCGGGCTGTACCTCTCGCAGGTTGCGGCCGGCACCGGATCGACCGTGTTCATCCTGTCGCTGCAGCATTATACGGGGTCGATCACTTCCGAGCCCTGGGCGCGCGAACGGGCCATGGCGCTGACCAGCATGAGCCTGGCGCTGGGTTCCTTTGCCGGGCCGCTGTTCAGCGGGTTTCTGGCCGATGCCACGGGTTTCGGCACGGCCTTCCTGCTCATGGCGCTGCCCGGTTTCCTGGCACTGGCGGTGGTGGCGCCGGTGCTGTGGGCGCCGGCTTCGGGCAGGCGTGCCACGGGGCGGGCCGAATGGCTTTCCAACCCGGTGCGCATTCTCGGGTATCACCCATACATGGGCCGTGCCTTCATGATCAGTGTGCTGGTGCTGATGGGCAAGGACATGTATGTGGCCTATTTCCCGCTCTATGCCGATGCGGCGGGGATCTCGGCCAGCGCGATCGGCATCATCATCGCCCTGCACAACGGCGGGGCGGTGGTCGTTCGTTTTGCCATGTTGCCGATGGTCCGCCTTTTCGGCAAGAATCCGGTGATCGTGCTTTCGGTGGTCATGAGCGGCATGTTCTTTCTGCTGTTGCCGCTGACTGTCGATATCGTGCTGCTGACCGCCATTTCGCTGGCGCTCGGGCTCGGGCTTGGCATCGGCCAGCCCCTTGCCATCACCAGAACGATGAACCTGTCCCCGCCCGACAAGATCGGCGAAGTTCTGGGAATGCGGCTTGCCGTCAACCGGCTGACACAGGTGGCAACACCGCTCACCGTCGGGGCGATGGTATCCTTCACCGGTGTTGTCGGGGTATTCTTTTTCGTCGGCGCCGTCATGGCGCTTGGCGGAACGCGGCTTTCGGTGCCATCCGAAGCCCCTGTCGGCCCGCAGCGGCCACCCCGGCAGGATGGCGGGGGCGGCGGCTGAGGCGCTGCCTGCCCGCCCGCCACACCGGCCGATCAGCGCATGGTGCGCAGCTTCAGCCCGATCTGGGTGCGGGCAAGTTCCACAGCATCCTCCACCCAGTCACACAGCACCTGACGGGTTTCGGACGGGCGGATGATGTCCACGATCCCGAATTTCTCGGCGGTACGGAACGGCGAGCCGAGTTCGTGAAAATACTGTTCCAGCCGCTGCAACTGCGCGTCCGGATCATCGGCGGCGGCCAGTTCGGCCTTGTAGGCGGCAGCGACCCCGCCCTCGACAGGGATCGACCCCCAGCGCGCGGACGGCCAGGCATACCGATGGTTGAGCGAGCGTCCTTCGGGGCCATGCTTGGGGCCATGGGCACCACCGCCCACCCCGAAGGCGCGGCGCACGACAATCGAACACCAGGGCACGCTGGCCTGTTCGATCGCGCCCAGCAGCCCGATGGCCGCCGTCAGCGTGCCGGCGGCTTCGGCCGAAGGGCCGGTCATCACGCCGGGCTGATCGACGAAGTTGACGATCGGCAGGTGGAAGGTATCGCAGATGTCGACAAAGCGGGCCATCTTCTGGGCGGCCTGGAGTGTCAGCGCGCCGCCCATCACCGCTGGGTCCGAGCAGATCACCCCGACGGCATGGCCGTTCAGCCTGCCATAGCAGGTAATCACCGATCCGCCGAACCGCCGCCCGACCTCGAACAGGCTGTCGCGGTCCATCACCAGTTCCAGAATGCGGCGGGGTTTGTAGACCTTGCGGCGATCCTCGGGAATGATGTCGTCAAGTGCGGTTTCGGCACGGGTGGGCGCGTCTTCGGTGCTGCCGCGAGGGGGCAGGTGCCAGGCGCTGCGCGGCATGTAGGACAGAAAGCGCCTTGCCTGATCAAAGGCGTCCTGTTCGTCCTTCGCCTCGTTGCTGACCACGCCGCTGCGCGTGTGCACCCGGGCGCCGCCAAGCTCTTCCTTGGTGACGTCGATGCCCATGCCCCGCTTGACCACAGGCGGGCCACCGGCAAACACGAAGGCCGTTTCGCCGAGCATGACTGAAAAATGCGACAGCCCGACCTTGATCGCGCCCAGCCCCGCACATGCCCCCAGCGCCATTCCCACAACCGGCACCCGCCCGAGCAGCGATATCGAGGGCCAGCGCGCATAGCCCGGAATCTTGGTCGCCTGCTGCTGTTCGAGAAGCTTTACACTGCCGCCGGCCGTATCCACCAGCCGCACCAGCGGCATGCGGTATTCATGGGCATAGCGTTCGGCATAGACCCATTTGTCCGAAACCGTGGCTTCGGACGATCCCGCCCTGATGGTAAAGTCGTCGCCTGAAACCACCACCTTGCGGCCATCGACCCTTCCGGTGCCGATCACCGCGTTGGAAGGGCGGAAGTCGGTCAGGCGGCCGTTTTCGTCATAGCTGCCCTTCCCGGCCAGCATTCCCATTTCCTGAAAGCTGCCGGCGTCAAGCAGCATGTCGAGACGTTCGCGCACCGTCTTCTTGCCGCGGCGGTGCTGGAAGGCCACCGCTTCGGGGCCGCCCAGCCCGAGGGCGCGATTGCGGCGGAATTCCAGCTCGTCGGCGGCCGGTGCCGGCGTGTCGGCCGGTTTGCGATCTGGACCTGCCATTGCGGTCTCCCCCGGGTTATCGAACGCTTGCGCTCAGTAGTCCTTGTTGTGCTGGCCCAGCACCGGCGGGGCGCTGCTGCGCCAGCTGCGGTAGCTGCTGAAGCGGAACGGATTGTTGATGGTCCGAACCTCACCGGATCGCGGGTGCTGCAGGCGCAGGTCCATCTTGCGATGCAGGTACTGCTCATCGCGCAAGGCATCGTCCAGGGTGTTGATCGGCGCGACCGGCAGGCCGAATTCCGAAAGCCGTTCCACCCATTCCGCGGCCGGCCGGGTGCGGAACGCCGGTTCGAGCATGGCGCGCAGTGCGCGCCGATGGGCGATCCGCGACTCATTGGTTTCGAACCGTGGGTCGGCAAGCAGATCCGGCAGTTCCATGGCTGCACAGAAGCGCGGCCAGAGGGTGTTGCTGCCACCCATGATCTGGATATAGCGGCCATCGCCGCACAGATAGCTGCCGGTAGGGCTGCGGCCGGGGTTTTCCGACCCGTTGCGGCCCGGTGCCTTGCCGATGGCAAGGTATTCCGCCGCGTTGGTGGAATACAGGCTGAGCAGCGCATCGGCCATTGCCAGGTCGATGTAGTTGCCCTTTCCGGTGCGTTCCCTGGCATAGAGCGACACAAGGATCGCGCCGAATGCATAAAGCGCTCCGCTCAGGTCTCCGAACATCAGCCCGCTTCGCAGCGGCGGGCCGTCGGCCTCGCCGGTAATGGCCATCACCCCGGCCATCGCCTGAACGATGGAGTCATAGGCCTTGCGGTCGCGATAGGGGCCAGTCTGCCCGTACCCCGACACCGAACAGTAGATGATCCGTTCGTTGATTGCCCGGAGGCTTTCGTAATCAAGGCCCAGCCTGCCCATCGCGCCCGGCGTGAAGTTCTCTACCACCACATCCGCGGTTTCGATGAGTTTCAGGATACGCTCCCGGTCCGCAGGATCCTTGAGATTGGCCTCGATGCTCTTCTTGTTGCGGTTCATCGGATAGAAATAGTCTTCGTCCGACTCGGTCCGTCCGGCATAGCGCCGCATGCGGCGGTTTTCATCGCCCACGCCGGGACGTTCGATCTTGATGACCTCGGCGCCCAGATCGCCCATCAGCATGGTGCAGAACGGCCCCGAAAGCACATGCGAAAAATCGACCACCCGCACACCGGACAGCGGAAACGGGCGGTCGTCGTCGTGTTCGGCGCCGGCAGGGTCTTGGGTGCGGGACATCGGCGGGTTCCTTCTGCGGTGACGGTCAGTAGCTTGTGGGCCAGCACTGCATCCGGTGCTGCCCGATGCCGCCCTGCGGCCGCTGTTCGTAGATTTCCAGCATCGACTTCAGGTAGGCGCGGGTTTCGCGCGGGTCGATCACCGCGCGGGCGCCATTGACCGAGCCGAGGTCATAGGCCGAGGTGTCGCGCGACATCTCTTCCAGGTGCCGGGCATAGGCTTCGGGATCCTGTTCGGGGCTCACCCCATGCACGACCGACACCGCCGATCGCGGGTCCATGAAGCTGACTTCGGCTGTCCACCATGCTGCCAGTTCGTCGGCGTTGTTGCTGCCGCCCATGTTGCGCACCGCGAGCCCGTAGCTCTTGCGCATGACCACCGCAAAGCGGGGGACCGTGCACAGCGCCAGCGCATTGAGCCAGTTCATCACCTTGCCCGGCATCCGCCGGCGTTCTGCCTCGATGCCGATCAGAAAGCCCGGCTGATCGACCAGAAACACCATCGGAATGTTATAGGAATCGCACTGCACGATAAAGCTGACCGCCTTGTCACAGGCATCGGCATCGATGGCGCCGCCCTTGAAATAGGGGTTGTTGGCGATGATGCCCACGCTGCGCCCGTCGATCCGGGCAAGGCCGGTGGTCAGCGTGCGGCCAAAGCGCGCCTTGAGTTCGAAGAAACTGCCAAGATCGACGATGCGCTCGATCACCTTGCGCACGTCATAGACCGCCCCCTTGGATTCGGGGATGACCTCGAGCATGCCGGCGGCGGCCTCGTCCGAACCCTCGGGTACCGGCTCGCGCGGCGCCAGTTCGCCGCAATGGCCGGGCAGATAGCCCAGATAGGTGCGGATCGCGTCCAGCGCCTGTTCGTCGCTGTCCACGGCAAGGTCAACCAGCCCGGTGACCTCGGTGTGCAGCCGCCAGCCGCCCAGTTCCTCGTAATCGACCTTCTGGCCGGTCGCCATGGCGATCAGCCGCGGGCTCGACACCGCCAGACAGGCCCCCTTGCGCATCACCGTGAAGTCGGCCATCGCCGAATACCAGGTGGCCGAGCCAAAGCAGTAGCCCAGCACCGCCGATGCCCAGGGGTTGGTACGCAGCCGCAGGTATTGCGCGGGGTTGTTGTTGACGCCGATGATGTTCTTGGCGCCCATGATATCGGGCATCCGGGCGCCGGTGGATTCACCCAGAAACACGACCGGAAAGCCGTTGCTGGCCGCGACCTTCTTGACATGTTCCATCTTGTTGGAATTCACCGGGCTCGATGACGCGCCCTTGACGGTGAAATCGTTCGAGATCACCGCGGCCAGCCGCCCCCCGATGCGCCCGAAGCCCGCAACCTTGCCGTCCGCCGGGGTGTTCGGGCGGTCGTCGGGATGCATGGACGTGTTGAACAGCCCCGTTTCGTTAAAGCTGCCGGGGTCGAACAGATGCGCAATGCGTTCGCGTGCGTTGAGCAGGCCGGTTTCGCGCCGCCGGGCGAGCTTTTCGGCCCCGCCCATGGACAGCGCGTGGGCGCGGCGGCGTTCGTGTTCCTCGATCTCGCGGCCGAATTTCATGACGCGTCCTCGCGCGCCTGGTTGGCGGTTCTCACGGCGGTCCTCCCGTTGCGCCGGCTGCCGCCGCCGGATGCCGGATCGTTGCCGCCGGAACGCCGCCTCCTCGCGGCAGGACCGGCCACGAACCGCAGCGCGGCACAGCTGGCATGGCCCATCTATAGGCAGGGCCATCTATGCGGTCGAATATAATTAGGGCATGAATCCATGCGCTGCCCTTATACGGTCGCTGGCCCCTTGCACCGCGCCGCCGAAGCGGCCAATACAGGGGGCGTGGCCCCGTAGCTCAGCAGGATAGAGCAGCAGATTCCTAATCTGGAGGTCGCAGGTTCGAGTCCTGCCGGGGTCACCACCCGCCACCCTGCCGCGCCTCAGCCCTCCGCCACCGCCCGTTCCAGCGCCTCGCGGATCAGGCGCTGGTAGGGGATGCCGCGGGCCTTCGCGCGTGCCTTGAGCGCGGCGATGAGGGGCTCGGGCAGGCGCATGGTGATGCGCGCCGACTTGGGCAGGGCTTCGAAGCGCATCGGCTTGAATTGCGTGAAGTCCAGGGCGGAAAGGTCCTGTTCGAGGAAGGACTCGGCCTCGGCGTCAGTGGTCAGGACGGGGACGGTTTTGGGGGAAGGTTTGGGCATGGTGAATCCAGAGTATTACTTTACACAGTTAAATTGGTTCTTCCTCTCGTTGGGCCATGAGCAATAGATTTCGAAAAGTATCGAAATCTGTAGCGCAGTTTGAAGCTTCGCCACGCATTGAAAGCGCATGAAACTCAGCTACTGCTCTTGCTTGACAATTCAGCGATTTGTTTGGCGTGAACTCTATGTCAGAGTACGCGCTGTAATTCAAGTTGCGCTTGATCCACTCTTCATGTGGAAGGATCGCTCGGATGTATAACCAGTCATAGAAGGCGTTCTTCGGCTCCGTCGGGTAATCGACGCCCTCGAAGCGAAAACCGGTAATTTTCCCTCTGCCAAGCCTGCGAATTTCCTTTTTGGAAAAAAATGGATCAGCATTCAATAATTCTAGATTTTGTCCAGATTCAGAAAAAACCTTACAACTCTGGTACGTGCTCCCTAAGCTGCGCATGACTCCTTGAACTTCGCTTTTTAAGTTGACAGCGGATAACCGCCTGCCTACTTCTTCATTAGATTTAGACGAAATTTCTAAGACTGGGGCGACGCCCTTGGTGCGTGCTGCCTCATGAAGCTCTAGGATATTCTTTTGTTT
>SKWP01000465.1 GCA_007128865.1 Paracoccaceae bacterium | reverse complement strand
GATCCAGCAGCACCGACTGAAAGGGGCGCACGCCGGCGTGGCCGGGGCGTTCGGGCGTTACCACCGGCCAGCGGATGGAATCGCCCAGTGCCTCGGCCTCGCAGATGGGGCGATCCAGCAGCGAGATGCAGTCATGGCGTTCAAGATAGGTGGTATCGGGCAACACCAGATCGGCATAGGCCACGGTTTCGGACGAATAGGCATCGGCCACGATCAACCGCGGGATGACGTATTCGCCATCCTCGCGCCTGGCCGTCAGCATCTCGATGACGCCGCCGGTGTTCATCGACGAATTCCAGGCCATGTTGGCCATGTAGAGCAGCATGGTGTCGATCGGATAGGGATCGCCGGCATGGGCGTTGGGGATGGCCATGTGCATCAGGCCATGGGCCGACATCGGCGCGTCCCAGCTGTAACCCTTGTCGAGCCGCACCGGGCTGCCATCATCCTTCAGCAGCAGGTTGTCGGGCCCAAGCGGATAGCCCAGGTGCGGGCCATCGAGTGGCTTGCCCGGCGTGACCTTGCCGTGCGGGCGCGGATGCGCCTCGGGGGGCTTGGGATAGGGCGGCTTGAAGCGGAAGCCGCCCGGCACCTCGACCGATCCGAGCAGGATCTGCAGCATGTGCAGCGCCCGGCAGGTCTGGAAGCCGTTGGAATGGGCCGATATGCCCCGCATGGCGTGAAAGCTGACCGGACGGCCGACCATCTGTTCGTGCCGCTGGCCGCGAAAGTCGGTCCAGGGCTGATCGATGACGATCTCTTCCTCGAAGGCGACGCGGGCCAGTTCGGCCGCCAGCGCCCGGATGCGGTCGGCGGGGATGCCGCAGCGGTCAGCCACGGCCTCCGGGGCGTAGTCGTCCGACAGGTAGCGCGCGGCAAGGTGCCGGAACGCCGGCAGATGCTCCACCCCGTCGCGGCTGATCCCGTGGGCAAGATCGGGTTTCGCGCCGGGGGTATCCCAGGCAACCGCCTGGCCGCTGACGCGGTCGCGCACCAGCGGCTTGCCCGCATCGTCGCGCAGGAACAGCCCCTTTTCCGGGCCTTCGGCGGCATTCACCAGGAATGGCGCGTTGGTGTAGCGGATCAGGTAATCCAGATCGACACTGCCGGCCTTCAGCAACTCGTGCACCAGCGCCAGGATGAACAGACCGTCGGTGCCCGGCGTGATGCCGACCCAGTCATCGGTAACGGCATTGTAGCCGGTGCGCACCGGGTTGACGCCGATCACCCGCGCGCCGCGGGCCTTGAGCTTGCCCAGGCCGATCTTGATGGGGTTGGAGTCGTGATCCTCGGCGACCCCGAAGATCATGAACAGCCGGGTGCGTTCCCAGTCGGGCTGGCCGAATTCCCAGAACGCGCCGCCCATGGTATAGATGCCGGCCGCCGCCATGTTGACCGAACAGAAGCCGCCATGGGCGGCCCAGTTGGGGGTGCCGAAGGCCTGCGCCCACCAGCCGGTAAAGGATTGCGACTGGTCGCGCCCGGTGAAGAAGGCAAAACGTTCGGGTGCGGTCTCGCGCAGTGGCTTGATCCAGTCGACAACCGTCTGCAGCGCCTCTTCCCAGGATATTTCCTCGAACCGGCCCTCGCCGCGCTCGCCGACCCGCCGCAGCGGCGCACGCAGGCGCGCCGGCGAAAGATGCTGCATGATCCCCGCCGACCCCTTGGCGCAGAGCACGCCGCGGTTCACCGGATGGTCGCGGTTGCCCTCGATATGGCGCACCTTGCCGTCCTTCATGTGCACGTCGATGCCGCAGCGGCAGGCACACATGTAACAGGTCGTCTTGCGAACCTCGTCGGAATAGTTCGGCGAAAGCTCAAGCCTCGGTTCGGCGGTCATTCAGCATCGTCTCCCGTCTGCCTGGCGCCCGTGCGCGCTTCGATCGGTACCCATCCCCTGGGTGCCGGCCCGTCATAGAGCGTCAGCGGGCGGATCAGGATATTGTTGCGCAGCTGCTCTACACACTGCGTCACCCAGCCCGGAACCCGGCCGATCGCGAAGATCGGCACATAGAGATCCTTCGGAATGCCGTGCAACTGGTAGATGGCCCCGGAGTAAAAGTCCACATTCACGTTAAGGCCATGGCGTGAATAAGGTTTCATTGCCTCGACAACGGCCTGGAGAATGGCGAACCAGCGCGGTTCGCCCATCTCGCGCGAAAGCTTCTCGACCCCGTCGCGCATGTGCCGGGCGCGCGGATCCTCGGCGCGATAGACCCGGTGGCCAAAGCCCGTCACCGGCAGGCGCGCGGCGCGCCGTTCCTTGACATAGGCCGCCGCATTCTCGGGGCTGCCGATCTCCTCGACCATGCGCATCACATCCTCGGCAGCGCCGCCATGGGCGGGGCCGGCAAGCGTGGCAAGGGCAGTGACCATGGCGCCGTGCAGATCCGCCTCGGTTCCCACGGTCACGCGCGCGGCAAAGGCCGAGGCGTTGGAGCCATGTTCGGCATGCAGAACGAAATCGACATCGGCCAGCCGCGCGGCATCGCCCGAGGGCTTTTCGCCCTTCAGCATCCACAGCCAGTTTGCCGCATGGCCAAGCGCAGGGTCCGGTTCCACCGGCCTGCGGCCACTGCGGATGGCGTGATGCGCGGCAACGATCATCGGCACCTGCGAGGTCAGGCGGATGCCGTTGCGGACATAGGCCGCCTCGCTGACCTCATGGGTGCCGTCCTCCAGCGCCGCCAACGCCGAAACCGCGGTGCGCAAAACATCCATCGGATGGCCATGGGCGATACGGGCGATGATGTCATGGACAGCGCCCGGCAGTTCCCTTGCCGCGCGCAGTTCGGCCTCGAAACCGGCCAGTTCATCGCCCGAGGGCAGCTCGCCATGCAGCAGAAGCCAGGCGACTTCCTCAAAGCTGGCATGGGTGGCCAGGTCGTGAATGGAATAGCCGCGATAATGCAGCTCTCCGGCCCGCCCGTCGATATCGGAGACACCAGAGCGTTCGAAAT
>SKWP01000008.1 GCA_007128865.1 Paracoccaceae bacterium | reverse complement strand
CGGCGGCTCATGTCACCGCCGCGCGGCGATGGTATTCGGGCCGGTCCCAGGCGCGGTTGGCCATCACCCCGGCCAGCACCTCGACGGCGCGCGCGACATCCTCCGCCCCGATATAGAGCGGCGTCAGGCCGAAGCGCAGGATATCGGGGGCGCGGAAATCGCCGATCACGCCGCGGGCGATCAGCGCCTGCATGATCGCATAACCGTCGGGATGGCGAAAGCTGACCTGGCTGCCGCGCGCGGCCGGGTCGCGCGGCGAGGCCAGGTCCAGACCGGGGCAGCCGGCCTCGACCCCGGCGATGAAGGCCTGCGAAAGCTCGATGGACCGGGCGCGGACATCGGCCATGTCCACCGTGTCCCACACGTCCAGCGCCGCCTCGAGCGCGGCAAGCTGGATCACCGGCGGGGTGCCCACGCGCATCCGTTCCACCCCGCGTCCGGGCCGGTAATCGGGGTCGAAGGCAAAGGGCGCCTCGTGGCCCAGCCAGCCCGAAAGCGCCGGCAGCGCGGCATCGGCATGGCGCGGCGCGACATGGATGAAGGCCGGGCCGCCGGGCCCCGAATTGAGGTACTTGTAGGTGCAGCCAACCGCGAAATCCGCCCCTGCCGCGGTCACGTCAACCTCGATCGCGCCGGCCGAATGCGCCAAATCCCACACCGTCAGCGCACCCGCCGCATGCGCCCTTGCGGTCAGTGCCGCCATGTCGTGCAGACGCCCGGTGCGATAGTCGACCTCGGTCAGCATCAGCACCGCAACGCTTTCGTCGATGGCCCCGGCCACATCCTCGGGTGCCACGGTGCGCAGCGCGTGGCCGTCGCCCAGAAGCTTCACCAGCCCGTCGGCCATGTAGAGATCGGAAGGGAAGTTTCCGGTATCCGAAAGGATGACCTTGCGCCCGGGGTTGAGCCTGAGCGCCGCCGCCAGCGCCTGCCAGACCTTGATCGACAGCGTGTCGCCCATGACAACGCTGCCCGGCGGCGCCCCGATCAGCCGGGCGATGCGGTCGCCGACCCGGCGCGGCTGGTCCATCCAGCCGGCCCGGTTCCAGCCGGTGATCAGCATCTCGCCCCATTCCGCCCGCAGCATCCGCGCCACCCGCGCCTCGGCCGCCAGCGGCATCGGGCCCAGCGAATTGCCGTCCAGATAGACAATACCCTCGGGGATGTGGAACCTTGCTCGGGTGGCGGCGAAATCGGTCATGGCGGCGGGCTCCGGGGCGGTCTCGACGGGTTCAGTGCTACGCCCGACCGTGTGCAAAGGCAATCGCCGGGCTTGCATTCGCGGGCAGCGCGGGTTTCCCTCGGCCGGCAGTCACGGAGGGAGGGGCCGATGCGGCATCTGGACTATCCGCCCGTCTGGCTCGGGGGCGCGCTGCTGCTGGCCTGGGCACAGGCGCGGCTGTGGCCGATGGCGCTGGCCCCGGCCTGGCTGACGGCGGCCGGCGCGCTGCTGGCCCTGCTCGGTATCGGGCTGCTCGCGGCGGCGGCGCTGCAGTTCCTGCGCGCCGGCACCACCATCGTGCCGCACCGGATGCCGGCGGCACTGATCACCCAAGGGCCCTACCGGTTCAGCCGCAACCCGATCTACCTGGGCGATGCGCTGATCCTGGCCGGGTTGATCCTGTGGTGGCAGGCCTGGGCGATGGTCTGGCTGCTGCCGGCCTTCGTGGTGGTGATCGACCGCCGCTTTGTCCGCCCCGAAGAAGCCCGGTTGCGCGCAACCTTCGGCGCGGCCTTCGATGCCTATGCCGCGCGCGTGCGGCGCTGGCTGTGATCTGCCGACCCAGGTCCGGCCTCGGTGCTTGTGCAATATTGTTGCCGCATGTAAGTACGGCGCGCTGGTCGAAACAGGCCATGTCGCACGATCTCTATCACGGGGGACGCACGAGTGAAGATCGGAGCACCGAAGGAAATCCATTCAGGAGAGGCGCGCGTCGCCATGACGCCCGACAGCGCGCAGGCACTTCAGAAGCTGGGCCATGAATGCCTGATCGAGGCCGGCGCCGGCGCAGCGGCGGGGTTTTCGGATGCCGCCTATGCCGAGGCCGGGGTCGAGGTGGTAAGCTCGGCCGAGGCGCTGTGGCAGGCGGCCGAAGTCGTCACCAAGGTGCGCGAGCCTTCGGAAGACGAGGCGCGGCAACTGCGTGAAGGCCAGACGCTGATCTCGTTCTTCTGGCCGGCCCAGAACGAGGCGCTGCTGGAAATCTGCAAGGATCGCGGCGCAACTGCCGTTGCCATGGACATGGTGCCGCGCATCAGCCGCGCCCAGAAAATGGATGCGCTGTCGTCGATGGCCAATATCGCCGGCTATCGCGCGGTGATCGAGGCCGGCAACAACTTTGGCCGCTTCTTCACCGGGCAGGTGACGGCAGCAGGCAAGGTGCCGCCGGCCAAGGTGCTGGTGGTCGGCGCCGGGGTTGCCGGGCTGGCGGCGATCGGCACCGCGACCAGTCTGGGTGCCATCACCTATGCCTTCGACGTCCGCCCCGAGGTCGCCGAACAGATCGAATCGATGGGCGCGAGTTTCGTGTTCCTGGAGTTCGAAGAGGCCCAGGACGGCGCCGCCACCGGCGGCTATGCCGCCCCGTCGTCGCCGGAATTCCGCGAAAAGCAGCTTGCCAAGTTCCGCGAGATGGCGCCGGATATCGACATCGTCATCACCACCGCACTGATCCCCGGCCGGCCGGCGCCCAAGCTGTGGACCGAAGACATGGTGGCGATGATGAAGCGCGGCAGCGTCATTGTCGACCTTGCCGCCGAAAAGGGCGGCAACTGCGACCTGACCGTGCCCGATCAGCGTATCGTTACCGACAACGGCGTGGTCATCATCGGCTATACCGACTTCCCCAGCCGCATGGCCGCGCAGGCCAGCACGCTTTATTCCACCAACATCCGTCACATGCTGACCGACCTGACGCCGGGCAAGGACGGTGTCATCGACCACAACATGGAAGACGATGT
>SKWP01000256.1 GCA_007128865.1 Paracoccaceae bacterium | reverse complement strand
TGGTGATGGCGCCATCCACAAAGGTGTATTCGCGGAAGGTACCGGCAGAGTCGCCGTTTTCGAACAGCCGGACACTGGTTGCGCCGATATAGTTGATCTCGCCGCCTTCGGCGAGGATCTGAAGGCCCCGCGCCAGATCGCCGGCGTTGATTTCCTCGCCGGGCTCGTTCGCCACGCTCAGGATATTGGCGGCGATGCCGGCCGAGGTGGCCTCGCCTGCGGCCTGGGCCGCCAGCAGCAGCAATGCGGCTGCGTCATAGGCTTCGGAGGTGAAGGACGAA
The DNA here is from genome assembly GCA_007128865.1 of Paracoccaceae bacterium. Classification (GTDB taxonomy): domain Bacteria; phylum Pseudomonadota; class Alphaproteobacteria; order Rhodobacterales; family Rhodobacteraceae; genus Rhodobaculum. Next base: position 2,681 of record SKWP01000256.1, on the reverse strand, counting down.
CCCCAGTTGATGCCGGCTTCGGTACCGATCCGCTCCCAGTTGGCCGCGGCATCGCCGACGGCCGAGGGGATGGTGCCGGTGATCGCGGCGGCGGCATCAACGCCAACAAGGTTGGGCATGTCTTCGGTAAACACGCCGTCACCGACAAAGAACTTCTCGAACGCGCCCAGTTCCCAGGCGGTGCGGATGACGTTGGAGCCGCCGTCGACATAGCCCAGAACGACCAGCGCATCGCCGCCGGCCGAAGCCAGGCTGCCGACTTCGGCCGAATAGTCGCCGCGCGCTTCCTCGTGCGGAAGGTTGATGGTGACGGTGCCGCCCATGCCCTCGAAAGCGGTGATGAAGGCGTTGGCAAAGCCTGCGCCATAGTCGTTGTTGGTATAGGTAACCGCAACCGTGTCGAGGCCCTGACCCATCACGATGCCGGCCAGAACCGGGCCCTGCGCGGCATCCGACGGCGTGGTGCGATAGAAAAGACCGCCGGAATCGAAGGTCGAGAAGCCGGGCGATGTGGCCGAGGGCGAAATCATCGGGATGCCATTGGCCATGGCGACGTTTTCGAGCACCGCGCGTGTGACGCCGGAACAATCCGCACCCATGATCGCGACCACCCCGTCCGAGGTAATCAGACGTTCGGCCGAAGCCTGGGCGAGCGCCGAATCGACGCATCCGGAATCTGCCCGGATCGGGGTGACGGTGGTGCCGCCGAGGAAGGCGCCGCTTGCGTTCACTTCGGCGATGGCAAGCTCGGCCGCATCCGCCATGTGCGGCGTGATCGTATCGAGCGGGCCGGTGAAGCCAAGCAGGACGCCGATCTTTACGTCATCGGCAAAAGCCCCACCGGCCGCGAGGGCTGCGGTTGCGGTGGCGAGCATGAGCTTCTTCATGGAGTCACTCCCTTGTTGGTTGGAATGGAAAACACCGTAGTGTGGAGGTTTCGAAAAGGAAAGCCGGTTCGGAGGTGTTCGCGCAGGATCGCGGGTGTCCGCCTTGGCGCGGGCCCGATCACGATCCGGAGCGGGCGCTGGCCGCGGCGGCGGTGCCGCGCTAGGCTTGCCTTCGGGGCGCCGCAGGCCCCGGTCAGAACAGGGAGAAAGCCATGAGCCAGCACCTTTCCCGGTTTCCCGGAGTGTCCCGCACGCGCGGGACGGTCGTCGCGGTGGTGGTCGCCGCCATGCTTGCGCTTGGCGCTGCGTCGTCTGTCAAGGCCGCCGAGGCGGTGTTCGATTCCAGTGTCGGCCCGCTGTCGGTGGAACGGATGCTTGACGGGCTGAACGAACCCTGGGCGGTGGGCTTTCTGCCGGGCGGCGGCTATCTGGTGACGGAACGGGCCGGGCGGCTGCTGCATGTGGCCGCCGATGGCGCGGTGCGCGCGGTTGCCGGCCTGCCCGAAGTCCGGGCGCAGGGGCAGGGCGGCCTTCTCGACGTGCTGGTGCCGCGCGACTTTGCCGACAGTCGGGAAATCCTGATATCCTATGCCGAGCCCCAGGGCCGGGGCGCCGGTACCGCCGTTGCGGCGGCGCGGCTTTCGGCTGACGGGGCGCGGCTGGAGGGGGTGCGGGTGCTGTTCCGCAGTGCCGAGGGCTGGTCGGGCGGGCGGCATTTCGGCAGCCGTCTGGCCGAGGGGCCGGAGGGACATGTCTTCATCACCACCGGCGACCGCGGCGATGACAGCTCGGCGCAGGATCGGTCCAACCACAACGGCGCCATCCTGCGCATCAACCGTGACGGCAGCGTGCCCGGTGACAATCCCTTTGCCGGTCGCGAAGGCATCCGGCCCGAGATCTGGACCTGGGGAAACCGCAATCCGCAGGGGCTGGCCTTTGACGCCGACGGGCGGCTGTGGTCGACCGAGCACGGCCCGCGCGGGGGCGACGAGCTGAACCTGATCGAGCCGGGCCTGAACTATGGCTGGCCGGTGATCGGCGAGGGGGTGCATTATTCCGGCCGCCCGATGCCGCGGGGCCGCGACACCGAAGGCATGGTACGCCCGGTGGCGCACTGGTCGCCGGCGCTCGCACCTTCGGGACTTGCGGCCTATTCCGGCCGGCTGTGGCCGGAATGGGCCGGCAGCCTGCTGATCGGCAGCCTCCAGCAGGATCGCATCCTGCGTGTCGATCCCGGCGCCGGCTTTGCCGAGGAAAGCCTGCAGGCGCCGCAGATGGCGCGGGTGCGCGATGTGCGCGAGGCACCGGATGGCAGCATCTGGTTTCTTTCGGTGCGCGAGGGGGCGCTGTTCCGCATCGTGCCGGGCGGCTGAGCCGCCCGACGCAGCCCGCCCCGGCATCAGTCCAGCCCCCGCGCGACCGTGTCGGGGCGCAGCACCTTTTTCTGGATCAGCAGGACCAGCAGCGCGGTTCCGATGCCGATGGCGTCCGATGTCCAGCCGCCGGCGATCATCCCCAGCGCCGCGGCCAGCAGCACCAGACGCAGCGCCACATGCAGCGGCCCCATGAACCAGCCCTGCACCGCCGATGCCAGCAGGAAGATGCCGAAGCCTGCGGTGATGAAGACATGCAGGATATCCAGCCAGTGCCCCTGCATCAGCAGCGCCGAGGAATAGAAGAACATGAACGGCACCACAAAGGCCGCCAGCCCGATCTTGAACGCCTCGACCGAGGTGCGCATCGGGTCGGACTGGGCAATGGCCGCCCCGGCATAGGCGGCCAGCGCCACCGGCG
>SKWP01000305.1 GCA_007128865.1 Paracoccaceae bacterium | reverse complement strand
CGCCAGGTTCTCGAAGCAATGATGGACGGGGACATTCGCCAGCAGTATCAATCCTTGCGGGACACGCGCGGTTAGGCTGGTGGCACCGGAACATGGCCCGGTGCGGGAGAACGAGGACGCAATGACCACGCACAGCGATCCGGGGCAGTCGGCCCATCTGCTGGTGGTTGACGACGACGAGCGTATACGGACCTTGCTCATGCGGTTCCTGCGCAGCCGCGGCTTCTGGGTTTCGGGCGCCCGCGATGCAGCCCACGCCCGAAGGCTGCTCGAGGGGTTGGATTTCGACCTCGTGGTGCTGGATGTGATGATGCCCGGCGAAGATGGCATCAGCCTGACCCGCAGCCTTCGGGCGCAGAGCGAAACACCGGTTTTGCTGCTGACGGCCCGCGGTGAAACCGCCGACCGCATCGCGGGGCTTGAGGCGGGCGCGGACGACTATCTTTCAAAGCCGTTCGAGCCGCGCGAGCTTTTGCTGCGGATCAACGCGATTCTGCGGCGTGTGCCGCAGGAATCCGGGCCGACACTTCCCAAGTTCATGCATCTGGGCGCGGTTCGTTACGACCTTGAGCGCGGTGAGCTCTGGCGTGGCAGCGACCCGGTGCGCCTGACCGCGACCGAAGCGGCATTGATGCGCATCTTCACGGCCAGCCCCGGTGCGCCCATCGCCCGCGAACGGCTTGTCGAGGATCTGGAACGCGACCGTGGCCAGACCCGCGGCGCCGTCGGTTCCCAGGAACGTGCCGTGGACGTTCAGATCACCCGGCTGCGCCGCAAGATCGAACCCGACCCGCGCCAGCCGCGCTATCTGCAGACGGTGCGCGGCGAAGGCTACATGCTGGTTCCGGACTGATGCCGGTCCCCCGCACTTAACCGGGGATTAACCATTCGCGAAAAGAGTCTCCCGTGCCGGGTCCGCGGTGGTGCCGGGAAAGGGGTTCGCAATGGTTGTCGATGCGTTGTTCGGGGTGGTGCTGGTCGCGGCCTCCTTCGGCTCGGCGCTTGCCGCCCTGCTGCTGGTGCGCATCTGGGATTCGCGGCGGGCTGCGCAAGTGGCCCATGTCTTCGGCACCGAGCCGGACGCCGGCGCAGATGTGCCGGTGTTCCTGTTCGAGGATGATCGCCTGGTGAATGCCAGCGACGCAGGCCATGCACTCTTGCGGGGGGCGCCGGCTGGGCAGGGCCAGAACCCGTGGGCTCAGCTTTGCGCGGTGCTTCATCGGGGGTTTCCCGATCTTTCGGCGCGCCTGGCGCGGCTGGCACAGGATGGCGCGATGGTCATTCCCTCACGCGAGGATCCGGCGCTCGAACTGCGGGCCGAATGGCGCAGCGGGCTCGCCCGGATCGAGCTTGCCGATACCAGCCGGTTCGAGGCCGGCGACATGATCGACCGGCTTGCACTGCGCGCGATGGAAGATGAGCTTGCGCAACTGCGCAGCATGCTGCAGGCCGCGCCGGCGCCGATCTGGCGCGAGGATGCCGAAGGATCCGTCATCTGGGCCAACCGGGCCTATCTCTTGCTGGCTGCCGCGCGGGAAACCGAGGCGGGCGTTCTGACATGGCCGCTGCCGCGGCTGTTTCACCGAATGGAGCACCGGCAGGAAACCGATCCTGCGGACCCTGCCGAACTGGTGCTTCCTGGGGGGGAGGCCGGGCCTGCCCGGCATTTCGAACTCCATGCGTTCCGCGATGCGGATGGCATGCTGATGATGGCCTTTCCCGCCGATCGGGCGGCCCGCGCCACGGCCGCCCTGAAAAGCTTTACCCAGACCCTGACCAAGACTTTCGCCCATCTTCCGGTTGGCCTTGCCGTGTTCGACCAGCGCAGGCGGCTGCATCTGTTCAATCCGGCCCTGATCGACCTGACCGGGATCGGGCCGGACCAGCTGGCGCAACGCCCGACATTGGAGGATTTCCTTGACCGGCTGCGCCTGGCCAAGCGCATCCCCGAGCCACGCGATTACCGCACCTGGCGCGAAGGGATCGTGCGGATCGAACAGGCCGCATGCTCGGGCACATACGAGGAATTGTGGCCGCTCCCGTCGGGCCAGACCTATCGTGTCACGGGCCGGCCGCATCCTGACGGTGCCATTGCCTTCCTGTTCGAGGACATCACCGCCGAAATCTCGCTCAGCCGCCGGTTCCGCAGCGAGATCGAAACCGGGCAGGCGGTGCTCGACGCGATGGAGGATGCGGTCGCTGTGTTCTCGGCGGGGGGCGTGCTGGTGATGGCGAACGCGGCCTATGGCCGGCTCTGGGGGCTGAGCCCCGATGAAAGCCCCGGCGAGATCGGCATGAGCGAAGCCCTGCGCAGCTGGCTTGCCCGGTCGCATCCAAACCCGCTCTGGCATCGATTGCGCCGCTACGTCACCGGCGGCGAGCCGCGCGAGATCTGCGATACGGTGGTGCAGATGCACGACGGCCGCCACCTCGACTGTCGCCTGACGCCGCTGGCCGGTGGTGCGACCCTGGTCAGGTTTCGCCATGCCAGAGGCCCGAGACTGACGGCGGCCCATGGCGACGGGCCGGCGCTTGCGGCCGACAAGGCCGCATCGGCCTGATCCTGAAACCACCGCAGGCATCCGGCACCCGGGCCGGGATCGTGCCCGCACCGCAGGCCGCGGGGTGCACGGCCCGCCGCGGGCAGCCATTCGGCCGGCACGCCGCGCCGGCCTTGTGCAGCTACCGGCGCGGAATACCGTGGCTGCCTGACCGCAAGGCCGGTCAGCACCCGGACACATCGGCAAGGAAATGGTCCGATCCCATGTGGCCGACGGGCCGCTTGAGCGTGCGAACGGCGAATGCCCGGCACAATCCCGAGTGCCCGAGCAAAAGATTTCTGCTAGGCTCATGATTGCTTCGCCGATCACCTGCGAAGTCAGGAAAAGGGGACAGGAAATGCGGGACTTCTTCATTCGTTCTTTCGAAATGCTGGTTGGCGTCATCGTCGTCGTGATGGGCATCGCGGT
>SKWP01000453.1 GCA_007128865.1 Paracoccaceae bacterium | reverse complement strand
TGCGGCGCGGGCTGGGGCCACGGCTGGACACCGGGCTTTGTGCCTTCGACACCTTCCTGCCGCTCGCGCGGGGGCAGCGGATCGGGCTGTTTGCCGGGGCCGGGGTGGGGAAATCCATGCTGCTGGGCGATCTGGCGCGCGGGGTGGCGGCGGATGTTGCGGTGGTGGCGCTGATCGGCGAACGCGGGCGCGAATTGCGGCATTTCACCCGGACGGTCCTTGGCGCAGAGGGTATGGCGCGGTCGGTGGTGGTTGCTGCCACCTCCGACCGGCCGGCGCTGGAACGGCGCCGCGCCGGCTGGGCCGCGCTGACGGTGGCCGAGCATTTCCGCGATGCCGGGCAGCAGGTGCTGCTGGTCATGGATTCGGTGACCCGTTTTGCCGAGGCGCATCGCGAGATTGCCCTGAGCGCGGGTGAGGCGCCAAGCCTCGGTGGGTATCCGCCCTCGGTCGCGGCCGAGATCGCGGCTCTGGCCGAGCGGGCCGGCCCCGGCCCGGACGGCGCCGGCGACATCACCGCGGTGTTTTCGGTGCTCGTGCCCGGCGCGGACATGGACGAACCCGTTGCCGACATCCTGCGCGGCACGCTCGATGGTCATGTGGTGCTTGACCGTGCCATAGCCGAACGGGGGCGGTTCCCGGCAATCGATCTGCTGCGGTCGGTCTCGCGCGCGCTTCCCGGTGTTGCCAGTGCCGACGAAAACGCCCTGCTGGTCGGGGCGCGGGCGTTGCTGGGCGCCCATGAGCGCGCCGCGATGATGGTGCAGGCCGGGCTTTATGCCCCTGGCAGCGATCCGCAGCTCGACAAGGCGCTGCGGGTCTGGCCGCAGCTCGATGCCTTCCTGGCATCGCCTTCGCCGGGTGGCGCCCGGGACAGCTTTGAACGGCTCTCGGCCATCCTTGCGGAAACCCCGGCGCCGATGGGCGCGGGCGTTGACGACCAAACGCCTGCCCGGATCGGCTGATATGGCTTCCTGCCGATCGCTCTGCCGCGGGCATTGGCGTCGGCCGGCCGCTGCCGGTGCCGGCGTGCGGGCGGAGTGCGCCCGTCGGCCGGCCGGAACGGTCAGACGCATTCCGAAGGACCGGGGCGGGCGGGTGCCGGCGGCCGGACCTGCGGACCGATACGCCCCATGCCGCATGCGACCGCGATGAACGGCCGACCGGGAAACGACCCCAAGGACGTTGGCCATCCGCCCGACGCAGGCCCGGTTGGGCCGGGCAGGTGTTGCGCGACCCGTTCCCTCGCAGGCCCGGCAAGACGCCCCTTCATGCTCCTGCGTCATCCTGCGGGGCGCAGCAGTTGCAGGGCCAGCGCCCCGCGGACCGGTGCAGCCGAAGCCTCTGCGATCTGGTCCTGCAGCAGGAAGCGCCGGGTCAATGCCTCCATCCGCGCCGGGTCGCTGAACTGGGCCACGTCGTCGGTGCCGAAGGCCCGGCGGCTGCGGTCGCGCAGGATTTCGACCTGGCGGTCGAGGTCGAGCGCCGGAAACCCCTTCGGCAGCCCGAAGGCGGTCTCGAAGACCCGCCTCAGCGGCGGAGTTCCGAGGATGGCGAACCATTTCGAACCGTCGGTGCCGGGCTGGGCGGCAACCTCGCCCAGATCGCGCTGCAAGGCGAGGGCGAGGCGCAGCGCCTCGTCCCGCGTCCCGACAGCGGCCTCGAAGCGGCGCTCATTCGCCGCGGTCAGCAGCCGGTCGGCAAAGCCGGGGTCACGGGTGGCCGGCGGACCGGGACCGGCAAAGTTGAAGGCGCCGGCAAAGGCACGGTAACGCCGGTCGGCAAGGCGGTTGGCCAGTGCCTGCGGGTTCTCGGTGCCGTCCTCGAGGATGCGCCGGATGAAGGCGCGGGCGTCGATATCCTCGCCCAGACCGAAGGCATCGAGCGCTACCCGCAGCAGCTGGCGGTCGGCAACCAGATCGGCGGCGCTGGTGACCCGGGCCATCCGGCTGCGGACATGATCGGCCTCGCGCTGCTGTGGTGCCGACTGCTCGAACGCCGCGCGCTGGGTCGCAAGCGTGCGGTCGAGAAATTTCCAGCCGGCGTAACCCGTCAGCGGCAATGCCGGGGCAAAGCTCATGGCAGCACACCGGCCAGCAGCCGGGCCTCGCGCGGCAGCAGGCTGCGCAGGGCGCGCAAGGCCTGGTAATGGGCCCCGTCCAGAACCGCATCGGTGGCCATTGCCAGCCGGTTGCGGCTGTCGGCGTCGGTCAGCGCCTGGCTGAGCTGTTCGATCCCGCGCATCAGTTGCGGCCGGGCCGCTTCGGCGGTCATGTCGCCCGAAAGCACGAGCTGCATGAGATAACACACCCTGCGCACGGGCGTATTGACCTCTTCGGGGTGGATGGCATCGCGCAGCCGCAGGATGTTGACGTTGGGCGAGACGATGGCCAGCCGCGAACGGCGATCGCCGTTCTCGATCACCGCGCCGTTGATCAGCACCCGCTCGCGCGGCGAGAGTTTCAGCACCAGCCCGCTCATGGCGACCCTGCCTCGCCGCGAAGCCCGCGCAGGATGGCGGTGTTGATCTCGATCAACGGCGCGGGGTCGGCGCCCTCGGCGATGACCCGGCCTGAATGCCGGCCGGTGAATTCCGCCAGCCAGAAGATGCGCGCGCGCAGCTCCTGCGGCAGTCCGTTGCCCGGGTCGGCAACATCGGCGGCCAGGGCTGTCCACAGCCGGCGGTTGTCGTGCAGGGCGGCGGCGAGGCGCGCGAAGCCTCCGGTGTCATCTTTGCCGCGGACGGCTTCGGTTGCGGCCCGAAGCCGGGCGGTGATGCGTGCTATGGCCTCGTATTCGATCCCGCGCGGCGAGCGCGTGGGCGCCTCGGGGTCGGCATAGGCATCGATGGTGGCGGCGTGTTGCAAGATATCGATCCTTCAGGGGCGTGGAAGGGCGGGCGCGCGGCGCCGGCCCTTGCGGGAGTGGCCGCTGCGGCGTTGCGATGGCATCGGCAATGACGCCGACTGGCACGACGGCTTTCGCCCGAGCTGGTTGCGGGCGGGTGCGGAAGGCGCCCGAAATGCGCCTTCCGTTGCCGATGTCAGCGGAACAGCGCGAGGATGTTCTGCGGCTGCTGGTTGGCGATGGACAGCGACTGGATGGCAAGCTGCTGCTGTACCTGCAAGGCCTGCAGCCGGGCCGAGGCCTCTTCCATGTCTGCATCCACCAGCGTGCCGATGCCGGCGCGCAGCGAATCGGTCAGCTTGTTGACGAATTCGTTCTGGATCTCGATCCGCATCTGCGCCGAACCGAAGGCGGCAGAGGAATCGATGGCGCGGTTGATCATCGATTCGATGTTGTCGAGCGCGGCCCGCGCGCCGGCTTCGGTTGTCACGTCGATGCCGTCGAGCCCGAACAGCCCGCCCGAGGCGGTGCCGCCCGCATTGCCCACCGATGCAAAGTCCAGCGAGCCATCGTCGTTGTCGACCTTCAGCTGCCAGGCGCCGTTCGAATCCTGGGTCACCGATGTGGTGATGCCATCCAGCCCGGCGCCGTCGATCGCCGCCTTCAGCCCGCGCGCGACATCCTCGAAATTCTGGTTCGGTCCGGCAACATAGGTAAAGGACTGGGTGCCCACGGTGACCCTGTAGCCATCGCCGTCCTGAACGGCGGCGGTTGCCGAGAAGGTCACGTTCTGGGCCCGTTCGTCGATGCTGCCCGAGGTCGGGTTGCCGGCGGTGGCGGCGCCGTTGAGGTTGGAGATATGCGTGCCGGCGGCGTCGCCCGCCAGATCGCTGACTACCACATCCACGCCCTCGAAGGCGCGGGTGGAGGTGATGGTCAGGTTTCCGCCGGCGGCGTTGGCAGTGATCCCGTCGAGTTGCAGCGCGTTGATCGCGCCTTCGAAAAAGGCGGCGGCATCGTCCTGGTCAAGCCCGGCGCCGCCTTCGAAATCGATCTGCACACCGCCAACGGTCAGCCGTGCCATCAGCCCGGCGGTGGTGTAGTTGCCGGCATTGAAGGCCACGACGGCGGTGTTGCCCGCGTCGCTCACGGTTGCGGCGCTGGCGACTGCATTTGCGTTCAGAACCGTGCCGGAACCGAAGACACCGGTATCGGTGGTCAGATCCTGCCGGTCGAGCCGGATGAAGGATGCCCCGACATTGCCGGCTCCGTCACGGTCGAGCGACGACAGCACGTTGACCCGTTCCGTACCCTTGACGATGTTCAGGCCGTTGAACTGCGCGGCATTGACCACCGATTCGATCTGGTTGCGCAATTCCGCGATATCGGTCTGGATCTTGCCGCGGTCGACGTTTTCCTCCTGCGCGGCGACGATCTTGCCCTTGATTTCGGTCAGCAGGTCGGTGACCGTTTCAGAGGCCTGCCGCCCGACCGCCACGCTGGACAGGCCCAGCGACAGCGAATCGGAGATGCCGCGGAAGCCCTTCACATCCGATTCCATGACCTTCGAGATCGCCCAGACCGCAGCGTTGTCCTTTGCGGTGTCGACAGCCTTGCCGGTTGAGATCTGGCTCTGGGTGGCGCCGAGGTTGCTGTTGACGCTGCGCAGGGTCTGCAGGGCCACCATGGCCCCGGTGTTGGTAAGAATGCTCGCCATTTCGTCTGATCCTCTGCTTTTGCGGGGCGGTTTTGCGCCGCGATTTGAACCGCCGCGAAACGCGGCCGTCCGGTTTCCGCGCCAAGGCGGTAGGGCGGGCGTTTCGGACCCTGCGTTCGGCCCCGGGGGCCGGTGCGCGCCATCCGTTTCGGGATGCAGGCTTACTGATGGCGGGGATTCGCTAAGCCTGCCCTAACCGCCAAGCATTCGATGCAACAGATTTTAGCCGTTTGCAGCCGATCCGGCTGCGGTGCCGGCCCGCGGCCTTGCCGCCTTGCCGCCGTGGCGCGGGCAGCGGAAGGCAATGCGCGACAGGGTCATGGCGGCGGGTTCAGGCGCGACGGATCAGCCGCGGTTCGGGTGTGGCGGCGGCAACCATTCGGCCGGCGCGATCATAGGTCTTCAGCCCGGCAGGACCGCTGGCGAGGGTTTCGATCCGGTCGAGAGCACCGCGCAGGCCCTGCATGGCCGCCTCGAACAACCGCGCATTGCGGGCCAGGCGCGCCCGCAGCCGTTCCAGTGTACGGCCGTCGCAGCCTGCAATGCCGTTCATCAGCCGATGCTTTTCATCGACAAGGGCCGAAAGGGCCGCGAAATCGGACCGCATCAGCGCCTCGGCCTCGGCCTTCAGCAAGCCGTCGAGCGCCGCGGCGGCGCGATCAGGGGCGGGTGTTGTCATGCCCGTTATCCTGCAGGGCGCGAAACAGCGCCTCGGCCAGTCCGATGCCGCCGCGCTCGGCCAGGGCGCGGGCATGGGCTTCGGCGAGGAAGGAAGAAAACTGTTCTTCCCCGGCACCGCCGCCGAAGGCACCGCGCGGGGCGCCAAGCCCGGCACCACGCAGCATTTCGGCAAGAAAGGCCGCCTCGAGGGCCGTTGCGGCCTCACGCAGCGCCATGTCGGATGACGCGCCACCCTGCAACCGGGCGGGCGCCACGGGCGCGGACACAGAATCAACGGGCATGCTCACGACAAGACCTCCGCATTGGCCCTGCCAGCGTCCCGGATCGCGGTAAAGAAGTCGTAACCCCGTTCCGGCATGACTGCTTCGTGCAGATTCGGAGGCCCGGCCAGATGGAATTCGCTCCTGATGCCGCCACCCCTCAGCCGGCCCTGCCGGCCAGCGGGGGTGCGCCAGCACCGGCACTGACCGCCGGGGCACCAGTGTCCGCCGCATCGCCGGGCAAGCCGGGCTTGTCCTTTGCGCGCGCCTATCATCTGCCGGCGGGCATGACAGCACAGGCGCCCCCAGCTGCGCTTGCCGGGGTGGCCATTCCGGCGGTGGACACAGCGCAGGACACGCGGGAAGCTGCGGCCGCGACCCTGTCACTGCCCATGCGGCGCGGCAGGCTGCATTCCGACGGGCAGGAAGAAACCCAGTCGATGAATCCCCTGCTGACCTTGCCACTGGGCGGGCAGCCTGCGGGGCACCAGGCCACTGAGGCCGAACTGCTGCCCCGGCAATCGCGGCACCGGCCAGTGCCGGCGCTGGCGCCGGAGGCAACGGCGCCACAAGGCCCCGCCGCGCGCGCCCAGCCGACAAAGGGCGATGCCATCTCCGGCGATCGGGCCGGGCAGCGACCCGGGGGCAGCGATGCGCCGCTGCTGTCCGTTCCGGCCGCCGTTTCTGCCCTGCATGGGCCGGCAGGCATGACCGAGACGGCAGAGTCCATCGCCCGGGCAAGGGCTGCCGAATCGCTGCCTGCAACCCGTTCTGCAACCGTCGCGCCGCCACAGGCCCTGCCCGTTGCGGTTGCGCCATCGCTGCCCGACGCCTCCCTGCCTGCGGGCAACCTTGCCGGCACCGACAGCATCGATGCGGAACTGCCGCGCCTGTCGTCGTTCGGCGCCGTATCCGCTTTCGGCGGATCGGTCAGCGGCGGCGCCTTTCCTTCCGCGGCCATCCCGGCCGGCAGCATTGGCGCGCAGGACACCGCAGCCGTGATCCGCCAGATCGCCCAGGCCGTCGACGGGCGGCGCCCGTCGGTCATCGAGATTGCCCTGTCGCCGCCGGAACTGGGGCGCGTAAGGATGCAGCTTGCGCCGACCGAGACAGGGCTTGCGGTGACGGTGCTTGCCGAACGGGCCGAAACGGCCGAACTCCTGCGCCGGCATGGCGAGGATCTGCTGCGCGATCTTCGCGCGGCCGGGCACGGTGCGGTCACGCTCGATGTGGCCGGCTCGGGAACCGGCAGCAGCAGCGACCGGTCCGACGAACAGGCAGCCAACCCCGGGGCCGAAACCCCGGCCCGGCCCGCATCCGCAGGGCCGCATGCGGACCCCGCCGACACCATCGGCACGATCAGGCTCGGGCCGGGAGCCGGGCTCGACATGCGCCTGTGAACCGAGGATGCCTGCCGGATTGCCTGCCCTGAAGGAGAGCTGCCCATGACCCCCCTGCCAGCCGCCGCCCCGATACCCGCCGCAGGTTCTGCGCCTGCAGAAGCCACGCGCCATACCGGGCGGGCCGGGGCGATGACATCGGATTTCGAGACATTCCTGCGGATGCTCACCGTCCAGATGCAGAATCAGGATCCGCTCAACCCGATGCAGGCAAGCGACTTTGCCGTGCAGCTTGCCACCTTCTCGGGGGTTGAACAGCAGGTGCGCGGCAATGCCCTGCTCGAACAGCTTCTGGCCCGGTCGGACATGGCCGAGATGACCGGCTGGGTGGGCATGGCCGTGCGGGGGCCTTATCCGGTGGCCCATGACGGCAACAGCGTCGAGTTGAGCCTGCGCCCGGCCGCCGAAGCGACCCGTGCGGTGCTTGTGGTTCGCAATGCGCTTGGCCGACAGGTCGCGGCCGAACCGGTGGACCCCGCCGCGACAACCCTGCAATGGCGCGGGCTGGGCGCGGACGGTCAGTCATTGCCGGCCGGTCTCTATGACCTCGAACTGCTCAGTTACGAGGGTGATGCGCTTGTCGCCACATCGATACCCGAAAGCCTCGGCCGGGTGCTGGAGGTGCGCCGCGGTCAGGCCGGGCTCGAATTGCTGCTCGATGGCGGCAGGACGGTACCCGCGGCCAGCGCAAGCGCCCTGCGCGCAGCCGCCGCCCCGGCGCAACCCGGCTGATACGGAATCCGTTCGATCAGACCGGTCGGACAACGGCCCTTCCCCGCCCTTGCGCCAGCACGGCCAGCGCCGAGCCATGCCGGCGCCATGGTGCGCGGTGGCGCCGCGGCCGGCAACACACCAGCGTGAGCCCCCGCGCCATGGTGCAGGCATGCCGGGCGAAGGCCGGTGGCGCGCCGGGCCTGGCCCCTGTCGCGCGGTTTCGGTCGGCCCGTACCCGCCGGGCCACAGCCGCGCTGTGCGACGCGCCATGCGAAGGGATCAATTTCGCCCTGGTCCGCATCCGTTTGCGGACAAGGCTTACGCAAGGTCAGTCGAGCGCCTCATGCTTGATTTATGTCAATTCATGGCCTCTTGATTGCGGCTATCCTGCCGCCAGTGGCGCCCTTTGCAAAGGGCCACACGGGCCAAGGAGACATGATCATGGGATTCCCGCGATCCAGACGGGATGCCTCGCCATCCGGGAAGGTCGTGACACGGCCGGCAGCCATTGGGCAGGTTGCAGGAGCGAACGAAACCGCGCCCCCTGCGCCGCGCCCGGACAGCTTTGAGGAGGTCGCGCGTTGGCGCGACTCGCAACGCTGCCGGCTGCGGGCGGTGCGTTCGGCGCTTGATGCGGAAACCAGAAGCGCGATCGCCGAAGCGGTTCACCGCAGACTTGATGCCTTCGTTGCCGCCCTGTTCGGAACACTCGCCGGTCGCTGCCTTGTCTGTTATCGCCCGATTCGCGACGAGATCGACCTGACCGCCTGGATGGAGGCGCTGCACGGCGCGGGCGCCGTGGTGGGCGTGCCCCAGGCCCGCAACCGTCACGAGGCGCTTCGGTTCCGGCGCTGGATGCCGGCATTCGAAGGCAATGGCTGCCTGCAGTATGCACCGGTTGCCCCACCCGAATCAGCCGAGATCGAGCGGCCCGATCTGGTGGTCGCGCCGGTTCTGGGTTGGGATGCTGCCGGCTACAGGCTGGGCTACGGGACCGGATCCTTTGACCGGACCCTTTCCCGTCTCGGCCCGGAGACCGTGACGGTCGGGGTCGGGCTGGAGGATGCGAAACTGGCGACGATCCATCCCCAACCCTTTGATATCCGGCTCGGGCATGTCATTACCGAAGCCGCCACGCGGGATTTCTGAACCCCGGCGGCAAGGACAGCCGCCGCCAGCGCGGCCCGTGCAGGAGCCAGACAGATGCAGCTTGCCCATGTAACCGTTCACGGACGCGGCGCGACCGATCGCTGCCTTGCGGCTGCGGTCGACCGCATGAAGGGCGCAGGGTTGCGCCTTGCCGGTACGGTGCAGGTCAACCCGCAACGGGCCGACCGCAACAAGTGCGACATGGATCTTCATGTGTTGCCGGACGGCCCGGTGCTTCGGATCAGCCAGGATCTCGGGCTTGCCGCCCGTGGCTGCCGGCTGGACAGCAGCGCGCTGGAAGAGGCCGTGGCGGCAACCCTGGCGCAACTGGACAGTGCGGCGCTGCTGGTGGTGAACAAGTTCGGCAAGCAGGAAGGCGAAGGGCGCGGCTTTGTGCCGGTGATCGCCGAGGCGCTGGATCGCGGCCTGCCGGTGCTCGTCGGGGTCAACGGGCTGAACCTGCCGGCGTTTGAGGCGTTCGCGGGCGGGCTTGCGCGGGCGCTGCCGGCCGACCCCGATGCAATCTTTGCCTGGGGGCTGGAAGCCGTGCGGCAGGGCGCGGCGCTGGCGCCGGCCGAGGCTGCGCGCTGATCGCGGGCTACTGCGCGCGCGCCACCACCCGGTCGCCATCGGCCAGGGCAGCAGGCGGAAACAGCACCACCCGTTCACCTTCCGCCAGTCCGCCCAGAAGCTGCGCCCTGCCTTCGGACTGGCGCCCGATTTCGACCGGTGCGAGCGCCACGCGCCCGTCTTCACCGACGCGGAACACCGCCCATCCGCCCTGATGCCGGAACAGCGCGCCTTGCGGCAATTGCAGCACGTCGTCGGATTCCCAAAGGATCAGGCGAACGAAGACGCGGTAGCGGTCGCCCAGGTTGGCCCGGTCTTCGGGCGGTGACAGGATATCGAGCCGCAGGCGAACCCGCTGTTCCTCGATTCCCAGCGCCGATACGCGGGTAAAGGCGGCAGGATCGATGCGCCGGACCCGGGCATCAAGCGGCAGCGGGCCGCCCCAGCGGTCGATCTCGGCGCGCGCACCGGGGGCGATCTGGACGGCATCGGATGACAGCAGGTCAACCTCGATCTCCATCTCTGCAAGATCGCCGATGACCATCAGCGGGGCACCGGCCTGCACCAGCCTGGCCGAGGGATCGGGCACTTCCAGCACCGTACCGGTCACCGGCGCGGCGATCTGGACGCAGCATTCGCCGGGGGTACCGCCCGGCCGGATCAGCTGCTCGGGCCCGACGAGCTGCGCCTGCGCCCGGGCGAGCGCGGCGCGGTGCAGATCCAGTTCGGATCGCGCCGAGCTGAGCGCCAGCTGCGCGGTGACATGGGCCTGCTGGAAATCCTCGAGCACCCGGATCGGAATGGCGCCGCGCGAGGCAAGTTCCCGGTTGCGTTCGAGTTGCGCCTCGGCATGGGCCAGGGTCGATTCGGCCCGCGCGACATTGGCTTCGGCCAGCTGTACCGCCGCCTCAGCCTCGGTCACCGCCGCCTCGGCCTGAAGCCGGCTGCGCAGGTCAAGCAGTGCGGGATCGGCCGGCTGGATCACCGCGACGATGCTTTCGCCGGCAATGACGCTGTCGCCCACCTGAACCGGCAGGCGCCCGGCGCTGCCGGTGATCGGCGCCGTAACGGTGTAGGGTTCGCGAACCCGGGTCGTTCCTTCGGCAAGGATGCTGGCCTGCATCGGCCCGCGGGTGACCTGCCCCATATCCACCGTTGCCGGTTCTGGCCAGAGTGCCCAGACCAGCCCGCCCGCCAGCGCCAGACCGCCCAGACCGAATGATGCCTTGCGCATGAACCCCATGGCGCCCTCCTATTCGCGTGCCTTCAGCGCCGTGGCCAGATCGACCCGGTCAAGACGCCGGCGCACCATCATCACCGATCCCAGGGCCGCAACGAACACCGCCAGCGCCGCCAGCGCAAAGGTGCGCCGGGTAATGTGAAACGGAATCTGGAACAGGTCGGTGGACATCGCGCCCACCAGACCCACCGAAAGCCAGTAGCCCAGCACCCAGCCGATGGGGATGGCCGCCAGCGTCAGCAGCATCATCTCGCCGACCAGCACAAAGCCCACCTCGCCGCGGCTGAAACCCAGAACCCGCAGGCTGGCCAGTTCGTAGCTGCGTTCCGAAAGCTGGATGCGCGCCGCATTGTAGACGACACCGATGGCGATCAGCACACCGATCAGGGTGTAGATCGCGACCATGGTCAAAAGGTTTTCGCTGAGCGTTGCATCGAACTGGCGCCGCACCTCGGCCCAGTCGGAAAGGCCCGCCACGGCCGGGGTCTGCTTGATGGCGGCGTTCAGGTCGTCCATGCGGTCGGCATCGACCATCAGATGGATCATGTTGACCTGCGGTGCCGTGCGCATCGCCGCAAACAGCGCCGGCGCCGCCATGTGTGCCTCCTGGCCGAGCCCCTGGTTGATCACCGCCGCCACCGGCAGGTCGAGCACCTCGCGCGGGGGGGCAAGCATTTCGACCCGCAGCATTTCACCGGCGCGGATATCGAGCGCCCGCGC
>SKWP01000448.1 GCA_007128865.1 Paracoccaceae bacterium | reverse complement strand
GCCGCGGATCGTCTTCGGGCCGACCTGCGACAGCGTGGACAGGTTGCCCGGCATGCTGCACCTGCCCGAGGACATCGCCGAAGGCGACTGGCTGATCTTTCACAGCATGGGCGCCTATTGCGCGGCAACAAGCACCCGTTTCAACGGCTTTGGTGCATTGTCCGAGGCAACGGTGCTGTCGCTTGGGGCCGACTGACGGCGCAGCGTCGCACGGCGATCGGGTTGCCGGACGGTCCGACGGGCAGGATCGAAACCGGCCGGCACCCTTTTCGTTCGCATGATGCGCTCCCATATAATGAGCATGCCTTTTGTGCGCGCCTGTCTGCTTGCCGTTCTGATCGCCGCCGCCCCTGCTGCCGGCGCGCAGGAAAGGCCGGATTCCGATGATCGCGGAGATTTGGCAGAAGGTGCAGACCTGCTTGAGCAGGGCGCGCGCCTGCTGCTGCGCGGGCTGATGCAGGAACTTGCACCGGCGCTGCGCGAGATGGAATCCGGTCTGCGCGATCTGGAGGCGCTGATGGGCGACCTGAGCCTCTATCACGCGCCCGAAATCCTGCCAAACGGCGATATCCTCATCCGCCGGCGCATGCCCCCGCCGGTGCCACCGCAGCCTGACAAGGCCGACCCGGCACCGGGAGAAGAGATCGAACTCTGACGCCCCGCGGATGACTGGCGCTGTACCGCCGCGGGTCGAAAACCGACCATTTCCATTTCGATAGCCCGGCTTCGGGCGGTTCCGGCGCCTGCGTGCCGGTACACCCCTGGCAGGACTGCAAGGCCCGATACCGACATCAGAAGGGGCCCGGACCTGTGGCCCGGACCCCCGTTGTTTGGCTATGGCGTTGGTTACCCGCGCGAGAATTCCGGATAGGCTTCCATCCCCATCTCGGACTTGTCGAGACCGGCGACTTCGGCCTCTTCTTCAACCCGGATGCCCATGACCCCCTTCAGCACCAGCCAGACCACGGCCGAGGCGACGACGGCGAAGGCGCCGATGGCGACGATGCCGGTCAGCTGGACCATCAGGCTGGCCTCGTCATTGGACAGCACCACCGCGATGGTGCCCCAGATGCCGGCGAACAGGTGCACCGGAACCGCACCGACCACATCGTCGATCTTCAGCTTGTCCAGCAGCGGCACGGTCAGAACCACGATGGCCCCGCCGATGGCGCCGATGATGGTGGCCAGCCCGATGCCCGGCTCCAGCGGTTCGGCGGTGATCGCCACCAGCCCGCCCAGCGCGCCGTTCAGCATCAGCGTCAGGTCGGCCTTCTTGTAGAGCATCTGCGTCAGCAGCAGCGCGGCGATGACACCGCCCGCCGCGGCGGCATTGGTGTTGACCATCACGCGGCTGACGTTGGCCACCGCATCGGCGGTGCCCATGGCCAGTTCCGAACCGCCGTTGAAGCCGAACCAGCCCATCCACAGGATGAACACGCCGAGCGTGGCCAGCGCCAGGTTCGAGCCGGGGATCGGGTTCACCTTGCCGTCGGGCCCGTACTTGCCCTTGCGCGCACCGAGGATGATGGCACCGGTCAGCGCGGCCCAGCCGCCCACCGAATGCACGATGGTCGAGCCCGCGAAGTCCGAGAAGCCCATCTCGTAAAGCCAGCCTTCGCCCCAGGTCCAGGAGGCCTGGATCGGGTAGATCAGCGCGGTCAGGACGATCACGAACACGAAGAAGGCGTTGAGCTTGATACGCTCGGCCAGCGCGCCCGAGACGATCGAGGCGGTGGTGGCGCAGAACATCAGCTGAAAGAAGAAGTCCGAACCGATCGAGGCGTATTCGATGTCGTCCAGTTCGTCGAGCGCGACGCTGACCGGCTCAAGCACCGTGGTGCCGATGGCCCCGATCCAGCCCTCGATGATCCAGGCATCGCCGGGATACATCAGGTTGAAACCGATCAGGTAGTACAGGAATGCGGCCAGCGAAAACAGCCCGATGTTCTTGGTCAGCTGTGTGGTGGCGTTCTTGGAGCGCACGAACCCCGCTTCCAGCATGGCAAAGCCGGCCGCCATCCAGAACACCAGGATACCGCTGATGATGAACAGCAGCGTGTTGAAGACGAAGTTCATCTCGATGCCGAGGTCTTCCACGCTGCGGCCGGCTTCGACCACGGCCTCGGCCGTGGCCTCTGCCTCCTGGGCAAGGCCAAGCCCCGGCGCAAGCGCCAGAACCGCAGCCAGCGCCGCGTATTTCGTCAGTTTCATCCGGTCATTCCTTTCCATGGAATCCCGTCCCCCTTCAGAGCGCTTCATCATTGGTTTCGCCGGTGCGCACGCGCAGTGCCGCCGCAAGGTCGAGAACGAAAACCTTGCCATCCCCGATCTTGCCGGTGCGTGCCTTGGCGGCGATGGTGTCCACCACCGTTTCGGCCATGCTGTCGGGCACCGCGATCTCGAGCTTGATCTTGGGAACGTAATTCACGACGTATTCCGCGCCGCGATAGGTTTCGGTGTGGCCGGACTGGGCGCCAAAGCCCTTGATCTCGGTCACCATCATGCCGCGTACCCCGGCCGCGGTGAGCGCCTCGCGCACCTCGTCGAGCTTGAACGGCTTGATTGTCGCGATGATGAGTTTCACGTGTCTCCCCTTCCCAAAGGCAGGCGGCCGCTTCCGCCGATGCCTCAGAAAGGCGGCGCAGGGGGCAGGCGCGCAACGCCGGCGCGCGGGTTTTGCCGCGCCGCAGCATCGGTTGACGCACATTTTTTGCACCTTGCAGGGCGACTGCCTGTTTTGAGTGCAGTTCACAAAACCACCAGCGGCAGCGACTGAACGCTCAACTTTTCCACGCCGGGCGCGTATGCTGTGCAGCAGGCAGGAAATCGGGCGCAGAACCGCAGGACAGGCAGGCCATCCATGGCAAGCAATCGCAAGAGCCGTTCACCGCTGGTCGCGGAACGCCGGCAGGCGGCTGGCACCAGGCCCGCGGCCCGGCCGCGTCGCCAGGCCCGCCGGCCGCGTCGGTCGCGCAGCCTGATCGGGCG
>SKWP01000466.1 GCA_007128865.1 Paracoccaceae bacterium | reverse complement strand
GTCAGGCCGGGAATTGCGCCCAGCCCCACGCCGAGAAAGACACCGGCGGCAAGCCAGAACATGGTCTCGACGGTAAAGACCAGTTCCAGCGCAGCATAAAACGCATCGATGTGCAGCATTGCCTTCTCCAGCGGTCAGATCAGCGGCGGCAGGATGCCGTGGGGCAAGCGCACCCCCAGAAGGCTGAAAGCTATGTAGATCGTGGTCGGCACCACCAGCGACAGCCCCACCAGCAGACGCCAGGGTCGCACCCGGAACCAGACCATGTAGACGAAGACGAACAGCGGCGTAGCCAGCACGAATCCGATCTGCATCATCAGCATGAAGTAGGCGGCAATCCCCAGCAGCATCGCCAGCGGCAGAAGCACGTCACCAATCCGGAACCGTTCCAGAGCTTCGGGGGTCTCGCGGCGAAGCGGGTCCACGATCATCGCGGCACTGAACAGAAACATCGCCACGGCACCGAGCATCGGGAAGAAGCCCAGCAGGAAGCCGTCGCGCATCACCCGGTGAACCCAGGGCATGTTCCACAGATAGACGATCAGAGCTCCGATCAGGATCGCAAGATAGACACCTACGGCCTGGTTGGTTCTGTACCAGTTCGACATCGGATCGGGTTCCATGGGCAAACAGGGGCCGGCGGAAGGCCGGCCCCCGCGATTGTGCCAATCGGTCAGTCGAGCAGCTTGACCGCGCTGCGCAGCGCCTCGACAAGGGCGGCGTAGTCGGCCGAAGCCTCTTCACGGTTGAGGTAGACGATCGGTTCGCCCGAAGCCTCCCAGCTTTCCTGAACCACCGGATCCATGGCGATCTTGCCCACCATCTCGGCCGCTGCCTGAAGCAGCTCCTCCGGCGTGTCGGGATGCATGCCGACCCAGCGCGGCGAGGCAAGCCCGTTAAAGCCGAAGTCGCGCGACATCGGCGGGTTGCCCAGCGCCTCGGCCATATCTGCCGACAGCGGGATCGAGGAGGTATTCAGAATCGCGACACCGTTTTCGGGAACGATGGTGGCAGAGGTCGATTCGGTCGCCGCGGTGGCGTCGATATGGCCGCCGAGGAAGTCGGTCACCGCCTCGCCGGTGCTGGAGTACGAGACATAGATCACGTCGATTCCGGCCTGCGACAGGGTGTTGGCCACGCCCAGCAGGGTGGCGTTGGTCCCGCCGATGGTGATCGGACGCTCCTGCGCCGCTGCGGCAAAGGATTCCCAGTCGGGGAAATCCGACTCGCGCGTCACGAGGATCGAGGCAAAGGCACCGATATAGGCGATGATCTCGATCTCGGTCGGATCGAAGGGCGGCTCTTCCTCGGTCAGCAGGGTGATGACCGGCGTCGGCGAGGCGTTGAAGATGGTATAGCCGTCGGCGGGCTGGCCGAGCACATGGCTCCAGCCGGTGACGCCGCCGGCACCTGCGTGGTTTTCCACGGTAAGCGTCTGGCCGACAATGCGCTCGGACTCCGCCACGAACAGCCGCGAGAGCCGGTCCGTGCCACCGCCTGCGCCGAACGGAATCACCCAGCTCACGCCCCGCGTCGGGTAGTTGTCGGCGGCGGCCACCGGCCCCACCAGAAGGGTTGTGGCGGCCGCGGCCGCGGCAAACGCCTTGAGCGTCTTGATCGTTGTCATGGCAGAGTTCCTCCCTGTTGCCATATCCGGTTTTCCTCGTGTGATGCTATGGACGCCCCGACTTGTCAAACGGGCTTTCAGACACCGGTGGTCTCGGACCGGTATCGGGCCTCCAGCGCATCCCAGTCGTCCTTGCCGACAACGCGCTGTCGCTCGTCGAAGCCGGCAAGCAGTTCCGCTGCCCTTGAAAGATCTCCATCGGCCTTCAGCATGCCCAGGGCCTGTGCCGCACCGCGAATGGCAGCCTGCAGCGATGCATTGGCGTAAAGCACCACGGAATAACCCATTTCGGCAAGCACGGCCTGCCCCGGTTCCGGCGTCTTGCCGCCGTGAACCATGTTCGCGAACTGCGGCACCGCAAGGCCGGCCGGAATCCGGCGCAATTCGTCAAGACTGACGGGAGCCTCGACAAAGGTGGCATCGGCGCCGGCCTCGATGTAGCGCCGGGCACGATCGAGGGCCGCATCGAGACCTTCGATGGCGCGGGCGTCGGTTCGCGCCACGATCTGCAGATCGCCGTCGCGGCGGGTGTCGACCGCGGCCCTGATCTTGTCCACCATCTCGGATGCGGGGATCACGTCCTTGCCGGCAAAGTGACCGCAGCGCTTTGGAAACACCTGGTCTTCCATCTGCAGCGCCGCGGCCCCTGCCCTTTCGAGCAGCCTCACGCTGCGCACCACGTTCAGTGCATTGCCAAAGCCGGTATCCATGTCCACGATGAGCGGAAGGTCGGTCGCGTCGGCAATCGCGGCGGTTGACTCGGCCAGTTCGGTAACCGTGGTCAGGCCAATGTCGGGCGCACCCAACCGCATGTTGGCAACGCCGGCACCTGTCACATAAACGGCCGGAAAGCCCAGATCGGCGATGATTCGGGCAAAGAGCGCATTTGCTGCCCCCGGCACGATCATCGCGGACCGCTGCTGCATCGCCGCCCTGAGTCTTGTCGTCGCCCGCATCGGCACCCCATCGCTTGCTAAACATGCTTACAAGACCAGCCGGATCGCCAACTGTCAACACTTCACAGTGAGGTGGAAGGGCGTTATGATCGCGTCACCTTCGCAACCGCTCCGGGTCTGGACACGGGACGGTGCAGCGATCATTCACCGTTACGGGGACAGACCGAATGCCGACACGTGTACTCGTTCCGGCCGGCGTGCTTGGGCTCGGGTTCCAGCAGGCAGCGCTCGACCATGGCGTTGCCGCGCGACCGGACATCATCTGCATCGACGGAGGATCGACCGATAGCGGACCGTTTTCGCTGGGTTCGGGCACATCGAAGTATTCGCGGGGTTCGTGCAAGGCCGAATGGCGTGCGCTGATGCAGGCCAGGGCCGCAGCCGGCGTGCCGCTGGTCATCGGGTCGGCCGGAACCTGCGGCACCGACGAAACGGTGGACTGGCTGTTCGACATCACCCGGGAGATCGCCGCCGAGCTTGGCCAGCGGCTCCGGGTGGCGCGGCTTTATTCCAGCCAGCCCGCATCGAGGGTGGCGGCGGCGCTTGCAGCCGGGCGTGTGCATCCCTTGACCCCGGCGCCCGATCTGGACCAGGGATCGCTCGACTCGATGACCAATATCGTCGCGCTGGCCGGTGTCGAACAGATGCAGGCCGCACTTGCCACCGGCGCCGATATCGTGATTGCCGGCCGGATGACGGACACGGCAACCGTTGCCGCCCTGCCCCTGATGCGGGGCGAACACCCGGGCGGCGCCTGGCACGGCGCCAAGATCGCCGAATGCGGCGCCCAGTGCAGTTCCAACCCGACCAGCGGTGTGGTCATGGTCGAATTCGATCGCATTGGCTTTACCGTCGAACCCATGGCCAAAGGGGCAACCTGCACACCCTATTCGGTGTCCGCACACATGCTCTACGAAAACAGCGACCCGTTCAGGCTGTACGAGCCGGGCGGGTACCTTGACGTTTCCGAAGCCCGTTACAGCGCGCTCGACAGCCGAAAGGTTCGGGTCGAGGGCGCACGCTGGGTACCCGGCAAATACACCGTCAAGCTCGAAGGTGCCCGGCTGGCCGGCCATCAGACAACCATTCTCGCGATCCTGCGCGAAGAACGCTATGTGCGCCACGCACGGGAATGGACCGAAAAACTGCATGCATTCCTGACCGAACAGATCGCCGCGCGCATGGGGCTGGGCGCAGCAGACTATACTCTCGAATTCCGTCTCATCGGGGTCGACGGCGCCCTTGGCGCGGCCGAGCATCGTCAGGGCGACCCGGTCGAGGTGGGCGTCCTGGGGCTGATCACCGCCGCCAGCGCCGAGACCGCAGACGAGATCGGCCGCCTGATAAACCCCTTTGTTCTGCATTATCCGCTGACCGAGGACGAGGCGCTGCCCACCTTTGCCTTTCCCTATTCCCCGGCTCAGTCAAGCCGCGGCGCGTTCTATGAATTCGCGCTCAATCATGTCATGGAACTGGACGACCCGATGGAGGCGTTCCGGCTGGAGGTAACGGAGATCGGCAATGCCAAGACTGGGTGATGTGGTACGCCGGATCAGTTCGAAGAACGCCGGTCCATTCTGGGTGACCGTCGATGTTTTCTGCGGCTCGCCCGAGGTTTTCGAACAGGTCAGCAAGCGCCTTGCGACACCGGCTGTGGCAGCGCTCTTTCAGGTGCCGAGCCAGACGCTCAAGCGCTTCGACATTCCCGATCTGGGTGTCGTGAAATTCTCGATGCCAAGGCCGGTAGTCCAGGGCAGCCGACATGACCGCGACATGCATGGTGCCCAGCTCGCGGTATTGCTGCAGGAATTCGATTTCCAGTCCTGAATCCTCACCGGACCGGGCAGTGTGAGGGCATTCGCGCACCGCTGATCCCAACCCGTCCGGCGCCCCGGCCTGCCGGCGAACAGGGCCACAGGCAGGTGCCCCGGGCGCGTTCGCGTGCCGGGGCGATCCTGCCCGGGCAAAAGGCGCGCCCGGCTGCCGCTGCAGCAAGACGCCGGACCTGCGCCGGGCCAGACTGTGCGCAGGCGCACAGCGCATGCGGAATCGGCATCCCTTTGATTGTTTCCCCTGATCGCCCACATTGATGGCAAACCGAATGGAGTTCCCCATGACCTTCAGACCCGTTGCCGCCACCAGCACCGCACAACCCGCCATCGAAGGGGCCGGGGTTCACCTGCACCGTGTCTTCGGCTTCGGCGATCCGACGCTGACCGATCCGTTCCTGATGATGGATGATTTCCGCAACGACGATCCGCGGCTCTATTCCCGCGGCTTTCCCTGGCATCCGCATCGCGGCATCGAGACGATCACCTATGTGCTGGAGGGGCAGGTCGAGCATGCCGACTCGCTGGGCAACCGGGGCCTGCTGGGCCCCGGCAGCGTGCAGTGGATGACCGCAGGGTCGGGCATCGTGCACCAGGAGATGCCCTCGGGCGACGTGCAGGGCCGGATGCACGGCTTCCAGCTGTGGGCCAACCTGCCCGGGGCTTTGAAGATGACGCAGCCGCGCTATCAGGACGTCTCGCGCAGCGATATCCCGGTGGAAGGCGATGACGACGGCACGATCGTGAAGGTGATCATCGGCTCGTTCTGGGGCAAGACCGGCCCGGTGGACGGGATTGCGGCAAACCCGATGCTGCTGGACATCTCGGTCCCGCCGGGGCGGCGCAAGGTCTTTGCGGTCGACACCCGGGCGAATGCGCT
The DNA here is from genome assembly GCA_007128865.1 of Paracoccaceae bacterium. Lineage (GTDB taxonomy): Bacteria > Pseudomonadota > Alphaproteobacteria > Rhodobacterales > Rhodobacteraceae > Rhodobaculum. The sequence continues at coordinate 6,047 of SKWP01000466.1, read as the reverse complement.
GGCCTATGTCTTTGCCGGGTCGGGCACCTTCCGCGACGCCAGCGCCCCGGTCGGCATCCGGGTCGAGAAGGAGTTTCGCGGCGCGGAACTGAACATTCGCGACATGACCGGCAACCGCACGCTGATCCGCTTTGGCGCCGGCGATGAAATCACCGTGCAGGCGGGCGACGAGGGCATTCGGTTCCTGCTCATGACCGGCCGGCCGATCAAGGAACCGGTGGCCTGGCATGGCCCGATCGTGATGAACACGCAGGAAGAACTGCAGCAGGCCTTCCGCGAGTTGCGCAACGGGACATTCGTCAGGCAGGGGTGACCCAGCGCGCCCACAGGCCGGGATCGGCCGACTGCGCGGGTTGCCACGCCGGCAACGGCACGATACCGGCTTGCAACCCGCGAGGAATGCCATGACCTTCGATCCGTTCCCCGCCGACCCGCTTGCCGACCCTGCCGCAACTGCGGCTGCGCATCCCGGTCTGCGCCATGCACCGGCGACTGCGCGCAACCGCGAGCCGATCCGCACTGCGCTGGCCGAGCTGCTGCCGGCTGGCGACTGCTGCGTGCTCGAGATTGCCTCGGGCTCGGGCGAGCACGCCCTCTGGATGGCGCGCTGCCTGCCGCAGGTTCGGTGGATGCCCAGCGAAGCAACAAGTGAGGGTCTTGCAGCCGTTCAGGCCTGGCGGGCGCTTTGCCCCGAACTGGCCACCCGCGTTCTGCCGCCGGTCCTGATCGATGCCGCCCGGCCACCCTGGCCCGGCGTCAGCGTGGATGCGGTGTTTGCTGCCAATCTCACGCACATCGCCCCGTGGTCGGCAACCCTTGGTCTGGTGGCGGGCGCGGCGGCACGCCTTCGGGCCGGCGGGCTGCTGTTGATCTACGGCCCTTTCAACGAGGCAGATGGCTTCACCGGGCCGGGCAACGCCGCCTTTGACGCCGATCTGCGAATGCGCAACCCAGAATGGGGCCTGCGCGACCGCGCGGCAGTGGACGCGGAAGCGTCACGGCATGGTCTTGTCGCACTGCCGGCGCGTGTGATGCCCGCCGACAATCGCCTTCTGATCTATCGTCGCACTTGATCCAGCCGTTGCCGGTTTCGGGTGCAGGGGTTGTTTGCGGCCGCGGTAGCCACGCTCCGGCACCATCCGACGACGAAAGCGCCGGCCCGATCATGCGGCTGCCGGGCGCGACGCGCGAGACCGGCGTCGCGGTGCCGCGGTCAGGCCCGGCGTTCGCTTTTCATGGTCGACAGGCTCAGCGATCCTCGACATCGATCCGGTCGGCGATGTCCGGGGCGATCAGCCCGGCATGCAGCGCCAGCAGGATCAGCCTTGCATCGACCGAATCGCCCGCGGCGATGGCCGCTTCCAGGCGCTGATCGGCCCGGTCGGCAGCCCGCGCCCCATTGCACTCGACGAAGGGCTCGCGGCCAAGGATGCAGAAGGCCAGCAACTCGGCAGCAGGGCCAAAGCGGGCATCCTGCGGTGCCGCGCTTCCTTCGCGTTTCAGAAGCCGGATCACCGTGAGCTTCACGGCCTCCGGCACCAGAAGCGGATGCACGCCGGCGGCGCGCAGCGAATCGTCGAGCGCATTCACCGCGGCCGACTTGCCGAACAGGCTGAACAGACGAAGCATGCACACAGCCTAGCATGTCTTGCGCCCGCTGCCATAGGGGACACCGCGCGCCACCTGCCCGAAAGGCGCTCTGGCATCGCTGCCTTCGGCGCGGGGATCGTGCCGCAGCAGTGACCCTGCTTTGGGCAATGCACGCGGGTGCGCAGCACCCGCCAGGCAATCCGTCAGCTGCCCGCTCGTTCCCGTCCAGCCCACACCGGCTGGCGCAGATCATGCGCGGAAAGACCGGTGCCTGGGCGGGGATGCTCGCAGAAACGGCATCTCCGGTCGAAAACTGCCCTGCTCTTCCGCTCAGGGATATTGCCGCAGTTGCATCTCTGGGCTACCGAATTCACACCATGGTGAGCGACGCCTTCGGCGTGTGGCCGGCCGTGGTGGCCGGAAGGCGCCGTGGTCCGGCGGACAATGTGCGGCAGGAGGTACTGGCGATGGCTGATCGGAGCCCCCTTCTTGCCGCCGAGGCGGTGACGCGCCGTTTCGGAACCCTCGTTGCCAATGACGCCGTCGACCTGACCGTCATGCCCGGTGAAATCCATGCCCTGCTGGGTGAAAACGGCGCCGGCAAGTCGACGCTTGTCAAGATGCTCTATGGTCTGCTGGCGCCGGATGCCGGGCGGATCCTGTGGCAGGGGCGGGCCGTGTCGCTGCCCACTCCGCGTGCGGCCCGGGCGCTGGGGATCGGAATGGTGTTCCAGCATTTCTCGCTGTTCGATGCACTGAGCGTGGCCGAGAACGTGGCCCTGGCGCTGGACGAGGCCGCCCCCCTGCCGCAAGTGGCCGAGCGGTTGCGCGAGGTGTCCCGCGCCTATGGCCTGCCGCTGGAGCCGGGGCGCGAGGTCTGGCGGCTGTCGGTGGGCGAGCGCCAGCGCATCGAGATCGTGCGCTGCCTGATGCAGAACCCGCAGCTTCTGATCCTCGACGAACCGACCAGCGTGCTGACCCCGCAGGAAACCGAGGGGCTGTTCGAGACGCTGCGCACCCTGCGCGACGAAGGCCGGGCGGTGCTGTACATCTCGCACAAGCTCGACGAGGTGCGCAGGCTGTGCGAGGCCGCGACGATCCTGCGTCAGGGCCGCGTGGTCGAACGCTGCGACCCGCGCCAGCAGACCGCGGCGAGCCTGGCGCGGATGATGGTCGGCAGCCAGATCGCCGATGTCCGCCGCGCCCGGGCCGAGAGCGCCGCAGGGCCGGTGCGGCTGCGGCTGGACAGCCTCGACCTGCCCTCCGAGGATCCGCAGGGCACCAGCCTGAAGGGCGTCAGCCTTGAACTGGCGGCGGGCGAGATACTGGGCATCGCCGGGGTGGCCGGCAACGGGCAGGACGAGTTGTTCGCCGCGCTTTCGGGCGAGGCGCCGGCGCCGCGCGCCGCCGCCATCGTGCTGGAAGGCACGCCCATTGGCCATGACGGCATCAACGCCCGGCGCCGCCGCGCCGCGGCCTTTGTGCCCGAGGAACGGCTCGGCCATGCCGCCGCCCCGCGCATGGCGCTGTCGGAAAACGCGCTGGTGGCCGGCCATGCGGCCAACGGCTTTCTGCGGCGCGGCTTTGTTCAGCGCGACCGCATGCTGGCCTGGGTCGATGCGGTGACCAGCGCCTTTGACGTGCGCAAGGGCCCGCGCGACCCCGAGGCACGGGCGCTGTCGGGCGGCAACCTGCAGAAATTCGTCGTGGGCCGCGAAATCCTGCGCAAGCCGCGGCTGCTGGTCGTCTCGCAGCCGACATGGGGGGTGGATGCGGGCGCGGCCAGCCTGATCCGGCAGGCGCTGATCGATCTTGCCGCAGACGGCGCATCGGTGCTGGTGATCAGCCAGGATCTGGACGAGCTGTTCGAGATCGCCGACCGGATCGCGGTAATCTTCCACGGCCGCCTTTCGCCGGCCCGGCCGGCCGAGGGGCTGACGCGCGAAGCCGTTGGCCTGCTGATGGGTGGCGAAGGCTTCGGGCCGGTCGCAGATACCCCGCCCGTGATGGAAAGGGTGGCATGATGGCGCTGGTGCTGGAACGTCGGGCCGAGGCGGGCAAATGGGCGCTGCTGGCCGCGCCGCTGCTGGCGGTGGGGCTGACCATGGCCTCGTCGCTGGTGGTGTTCTGGCTTTTGGGTCAGGATCCCTGGCGCGCGCTGCAGGTCTATTTCATCTGGCCTGTTTCGGATGCCTGGGGCTTGCAGGAGGTGGCGGTCAAGGCCACGCCGCTGGTGCTGATCTCGGTCGGGCTGGCGCTGTGCTTTCGGTCCAACAACTGGAACATCGGCGCCGAGGGGCAGTTCCTGATCGGCGCCATCTGCGGCGGCGGGGTGGCGGTCTGGACCCATGGCTGGGGCGGCCCCTGGGTGCTGCCGCTGATGCTGCTGGCGGGCGCGGCCGGCGGCATGGCCTATGCGCTGATCCCGGCGGTGCTGAAGGTCAGGCTGCGGGTCAACGAAATCCTGGTGTCGCTGATGCTGGTCTATGTGGCCGATCTGCTGCTGGACTGGCTGGTGCGCGGCCCCTGGCGCGACCCGATGGGTTTCAACATGCCGCAGACCGTGACATTCGCCCGCGACGCCACGCTGCCGCTGCTGTTCGACGGCGGGCGGATGAACCTGGGTTCGGTCATCGCGCTGGTGGTGGTCGTGGTGGCCGCGGTGGTGATGGCGCGCACGCTCAAGGGCTTCGAGATCCGGCTGGTCGGGCAGGCCCCGCGCGCGGCGCGTTTCGCCGGCTTTTCGGATACGCGTCTGACGATCACGGTCTTTGCGGTGTCCGGCGCGCTGGCGGGTCTTGCCGGCGTGATCGAGGCCGCGGGCACCGTGCGCCAGCTGCTGCCCGGCTTTTCGCCCGGCTACGGCTTTACCGCGATCATCGTGGCATTCCTTGGGCGGCTGAACCCGGTGGGCTGCCTGATCGCGGGGATCTTCATCGCGATCACCTTCATCGGTGGCGAGAATGCCCAGATCATCCTGCGGCTGCCGCGCGACATGACGCTGGTCTTTCAGGGCCTGCTGCTGTTCTACATCCTGGCCTGCGACACGCTGATCCTGTACCGGATCCGCCGCAGGGTGCCGCTGCAGGGGGCACAGACATGACGCTGGCCACCGCGATCCTGCTGACGGTGATCACCGCCGCCACGCCGCTTCTTATCGCGGCCATCGGCGAGCTGGTGGTGGAACGGTCCGGCGTTCTGAACCTCGGCGTCGAGGGAATGATGATCATGGGTGCGGCCTTTGGCGTTGTCGTGGCCGTGGTTACCGGCTCCAGCCTGCTGGGGGTGCTGGCCGCGATCGGTGCGGGCGTGGCGCTGGCGGCGGTCTTTGCCCTGCTGACGCTGGGGCTGGCGGTGAATCAGTATGCCTCGGGCCTTGCGCTGACGATCTTCGGGCTGGGCCTTTCGGGCGTGGTCGGCGCGCCTTTTGTGGGCATCCAGCGCGACGGGATCGGGCGTATCGCCATCCCGCTTCTGTCCGATATCCCCGTTATCGGCCCGATCCTGTTCCGGCAGGATCCGTTTGTCTATGCCTCCTTCGCGCTGGTGGCGGGGGTGGCGTGGTTCCTGTGGCGCACCAAGGCGGGGCTGATCCTGCGCGCCTGCGGGGAAAACCCGGTATCGGCCCATGCGCTGGGCTACCGGGTGCTGCGCATCAGGCTTTACGCGGTGCTGTTTGGCGGCGCCTGCGCGGGGCTGGCCGGTGCCTATCTGTCGCTGGTGCTGACACCCTTCTGGACGGCGGGCATGACCGCCGGGCGCGGCTGGATCGCGCTGGCCATTGTGGTCTTTGCCTCGTGGCTGCCGCTGCGCACGATGCTTGGCGCCTATCTGTTCGGCGGGCTGATCGTCCTGCAACTGCATGCCCAGACCGCCGGCGTGGCGGTCCCGTCGCAGCTTCTGGCCGCGATGCCCTATCTGATCACCATCCTTGCCCTGACGCTGATCATGGCGATGCGGCGGGGCGGCGGGGCGGGCAGCGTGGCGCCTGCCGGGCTGGGCCAGCCCTTTACCCCCGATCGATAGTTCAACCACAACCTCCAACCTCAACCGACAGGAGACCTCCCGCAATGACCCTCAACAGACGCCACCTGATGACCGGCGCCGCCGCGCTGGCCGCCTCGACCGCGCTGCCTGCGCGCGTGCTGGCGAACGATCCGCTGAACGTCGGCATGGTGCTGATCGGCCCGGTGGGCGATTTCGGCTGGTCTCACATGCACAATGCCGGCCGCCTGCACCTGGAAGAAAAGCTTGGCGGCGCCGTCACCACCACACTGGCCGAGATGGTGGCGCCGCCCGATTTCGACCGGGTCGTGACCCAGCTGGTGCGCGCCAACTGCAAGCTGATCTTTACCACCTCGTTCAGCTATTTCCAGCCGACCCTGCGCATGGCCGAACAGTTCCCCGACGTGATGTTCGAGAACGCCACCGGCAGCCACACCCTGCCCAACATGGCG
>SKWP01000104.1 GCA_007128865.1 Paracoccaceae bacterium | reverse complement strand
GTCATGGCCGAAGGGCGCTGTTCGCTGTCGTCCTATGCCACCGGGCTGTCGCCCAACATGAACGGCGTCTGCTCGCCGGCCAGCCATGTCGCCTATGCCGAGCAAGGCGGCCAGCTGGTGGCGCGGCTCGGCGGCTTTACCATCCACCGCACCCCTAAGGACGCGCCCGCACCCTATCCGACCCTGTGCAAGGGCTGTTTCACCTCGGGCGGGCAGACCGGCCACATCTTCGAGGATCCGGTCAGCCTGGATGCCACGCGGCTGATCCCCGATCTGGCCGCTGCCGGGGTGCGGGCGCTCAAGATCGAGGGGCGCCAGCGATCGCGCGCCTATGTGTCGCAGGTGGTGCGGGCCTTCCGCGCCGCGGTCGAGGCCGTGGCCGCCGGCCGGCCGCTGCCGGCAAGCGCCCTTGCCCGCCTGTCCGAGGGCCAGGCCGCCACCACCGGCGCCTATGCCAAGACCTGGAGATAGCTGCATGGACCTGACCGTCGGCGCGAACCTGTTCTTCTGGCCCGCCGCGACAGTGCGCGCCTTCTACCGCGATCTTGCTGCCGCGCCGGTGGCTCGCGTGGTGCTGGGCGAGGCGGTATGCTCCAAGCGCCTGCCGTTCTGGCAGGGCGAGATCCCCGCCGCTGTCGAGACGCTGCAGGCCGCCGGCAAGGCGGTGGCGCTGACCACGCTGGCGCTGGTGACGCTGAAACGCGAACGCCGGCTGACCGCTGCACTGTTCGACGCCGGCCTGCCGGTCGAGGTCAACGACCTGAGCGCGCTGCAGCATCTGCCGCAGGGGGTGCCGTTCTGGGTCGGGCCGCTGGTCAATGTCTACAACGAAGGCACGCTGCGCTGGCTGGCCCGGCGCGGCGCGGCCCGCATCTGCCTGCCGCCCGAACTGCCGCTGGCCTCGGTGCGGGTGCTCTGTGCGGCCGCGCAGGACGAAGGCGTTGCGGTCGAGGTCTGGGGCCACGGGCGCGTGCCGCTGGCGATCTCGGCGCGCTGCTACCACGCCCGGCTGCACGACCGGCCGAGGGATGCCTGCCAGTTCGTCTGCGACCGCGATCCCGACGGCCGCGACGTCCGGACACTGGACGGACAGGCGTTTCTGACCGTGAACGGGGTGCAGACGCTCAGCCATTCGACCGCCAGCATGGCGCCCCATGTCGGGGCGCTGCGCGATGCCGGCGTGTCGGCGCTGCGCCTGTCGCCCCAGAGCAGTGGCTTTGCCGACGTGGTTTCGGGCTACGCCGGCCTGATCGCCGGCAGCCGCGACCCGGCCGGGCTGGTTTCGCTGCTGCAGTCGCGGGTGCCGGGCGGCCGGCTGTCTGACGGCTTTCTGCGCGGCGAGCCGGGCGCCGGCTGGTCGGGCGCCGCCCCGGCCTGAGCCGCACGGCAGCGACGCCAGCCCGATTTGCAGGCAGACGCGCGCCGTCGCCGGCAATCCCGGCGGCCTTGCCCCTTCACAGCCACGCCAAAGCTGCCTAACCTGAGCGCCGAAAGGAACCCGCAGCGCCCATGCAGCACGCATTCAACGAGATGTACCAGGACGGCGGGGTGCGCCCCCCCTATGCCCGCCTCGGCGACTGGACACAGGCCATGCCGGCCGAACTGCGCAGCCTCAAGCAGGCCGAGGCCGAGGCACTGTTCCGCCGCATCGGCATCACCTTCGCCGTCTATGGCGAGGGTGGCGATCCGGACCGGCTGATCCCCTTCGACATGTTCCCGCGGGTCTTCACCCAGGCGGAATGGCGCCGGCTCGAACGCGGCATCGTGCAGCGCGCCAAGGCGCTCAACGCCTTTCTCGTCGATGTCTACAATCGTGGCGAAATCATCCGCGCCGGGCGCATCCCCGCCCATATGGTGCACCGCAACGCGGCGTTCGAAACCGCGGTCGCAGGCTTCACCCCGCCGCGCGGCGTGTTCAGCCATATCGTCGGCATCGACATCGTGCGCACCGGTCCCGATGATTTCTTCGTGCTCGAGGACAACTGCCGCACCCCCTCGGGCGTGTCCTACATGCTCGAGAACCGCGAGATCATGATGCGGCTGTTTCCGGGCCTGTTCCGCGAGAACCGGATCGAACCGGTCGACGGCTATTCCGAGGCGCTGCGCCGCACGCTGGCCTCGGTGGCGCCGCAGAAATGCGAGGGCGCGCCCACCATCGTGATCCTGACGCCGGGGCCGATGAATTCGGCCTATTACGAACACTCCTTCCTGGCCGACCTGATGGGTGTCGATCTGGTCGAGGGGCAGGATCTGTTCGTGGAGGGCGAATTCGTCTGGGCGCGCACCACCCGCGGCCCGCAGCGGGTGGATGTCATCTATCGCAGGGTGGATGATGCCTTCATCGACCCGCTGTGCTTCCGCCCCGATTCGATGCTGGGTGTGGCGGGGCTGATGGATGTCTACCGTTCGGGCGGGGTGACCATCGCATCGGCCCCCGGCGCCGGCGTGGCCGACGACAAGGCGGTCTACTGTTTCGTGCCCGAGATGATCCGCTTCTACCTCGGCGAGGAACCCATTCTGCAGAACGTGCCGACATGGCAATGCGCCCGGCCCGACGACCTGGCCCATGTGCTCGACAACCTGGCCGAACTGGTGGTCAAGGAGGTGCACGGCTCGGGCGGCTACGGCATGCTGGTGGGGCCAAGGGCCACCGCCGCGCAGATCGCTGCCTTCCGCGAACGGCTGGTGGAAAGCCCCGGCAACTACATTGCCCAGCCGACGCTGGCGCTGTCCACCTGCCCGACCTTCGTCGCCGAAGGCATCGCGCCCCGCCACGTGGACCTGCGCCCCTACTGCCTGGTGGGCGAACGGGTGGAACTGATCCCGGGCGGGCTGACCCGCGTGGCGCTGGCCGAAGGCTCGCTGGTGGTCAATTCCTCGCAGGGCGGCGGGGTCAAGGATACATGGGTCCTGTCGGAATGATGTGCGCCAACGGGATACGGGCCGGCTGCGTCGCGCAGACCTGCAAGGGGGCTTTCATCCTTGCGGAAATATCCCGGGGGGTCCGGGG
>SKWP01000297.1 GCA_007128865.1 Paracoccaceae bacterium | reverse complement strand
TGGCCGAGCCAGCGGATCAGGGCCCGGATGCCCCGGGGGGTGTTCTCGAACTGCTGCGCCGCCTGGTCTTCCTGTCGAAAGGCGTCGAGATGGGTTTTCGAGATGTCGATGCCGATGGTATGTTCTGTCATCTTCGCCAGTCCTATCCTTGTCATGCGCGCCGTAAACGCGCGTATCCGTTCAGGCCCTTGGTGAAGACGGCGGTCGACCAAACTCACTCACGGTCCCGAACGACCCAAGAGGATGCGATCCGACCGCCGCCGCTGTCCGCCCGGATCCGGGCGGACAGCGGCTCCCTTTACTCCGGGAGCCCGGGAAAACCATGAGACAAAGAGGGACGCGCCCTCCCGCGGGAAGGGTCGGGCGCGGCCCGGGCTGGTCGCCCGGGCGGAGCCTGTGGCAGGCGTGCTGCGGAACAGTTTCCAGGGATCGATTGTCGGGACGGATAGGCGGGAGACTTCTTCAGCAGCCCGCCAAATGGCCCCTGCGTCGTTCAATGCACCACGAGCATCGAGGAACCGGACATGGCTGACGATACCGGGCGCACCATCCGTGCCGCTCTGGGCGACGACCGCGTGATCGCGGTCGAGTCCCATATCAAGGCAAACTTCGACGGGATGGAGATTCTGCGCGTTTACGTCATGCATGATGCACGGAGAAGCCCGACCGTTCCGGAAGGCCACCCCGCCGGGCGCGCCGCCTTCGCCTTCCTCACAGGTTTGCGCCGGGGCAAGTATCCACCCCCAAGCTTGCCGCGCCCCCTTGCAGAATCTACAGAGGTTGGTTGCAACCCAACCTCAGCAACTACTGTCAGGCCCGGCGATGGACGACAAGATACCCGCCCCCACGCCGATGATGGCGCAATATCTGGAGATCAAGGCGCAGCACCCCGAGGCGTTGCTGTTCTACCGGATGGGCGATTTCTACGAGATGTTCTTTGACGATGCCGTGGCGGCGGCATCGGCGCTCGACATCGCCCTGACCCGGCGCGGCCAGCATCAGGGGCAGGATATCCCGATGTGCGGCGTGCCTGTTCATGCCGCCGAGGGCTATCTGCTGACGCTGATCCGCAAGGGCTTTCGGGTCGCCGTCGCCGAGCAGATGGAAGACCCCGCCGAGGCCAGGAAACGCGGATCGAAGGCCGTTGTCCGCCGCGAGGTCGTGCGCCTTGTCACACCCGGCACCCTGACCGAGGAAAGCCTGCTCGATGCGCGCCGTCACAACTATCTGGCCAGCTATGCCGAGGTGCGTGATGCCGGGGCGCTGGCCTGGGCCGATATCTCGACCGGTGCGTTCCGGGTCATGCCCTGCACCCGCGCGCGTCTGGCGATGGAGCTGGCCCGTCTGTCGCCGCGCGAACTGGTGGTGCCCGAAGGCGCCGAAGGCGACGGCCGTACCGCAGCCGAAGACTGCGGCGCCGCCCTGACCCCCCTTGCGCGGTCGAGCTTTGACAGCGCCGGGGCGGAACGGCGCCTGTGCGCCCTGTTCGGGGTCGCCACGCTGGAAGGGTTCGGCAGCTTCGGGCGGGCCGACCTGGCTGCCATGGGCGGGCTGGTCGAATACCTGCACCTGACCCAGAAGGGGCGGCTGCCGCTGTTGCGGCCGCCGCGCCGGGACGCGGCCGACCGGGTGATGCAGATCGATGCCGCCAGCCGGCGTAATCTCGAACTGACGGCCGGCCTTTCGGGCGGGCGCGAGGGCGCCCTTCTGGCGGCGATCGACCGTACCCGGACTGCCGCAGGCGGGCGGCTGCTGGAGGCACGGCTTTCCAGCCCCTCGCGCGATACCGATGAAATCCGCAACCGGCAGGCCGCCATTGCGTGGATGCAGGACAATCCCGATGCCGCCCGCGCGATCCGCGATGCCTTGCGCGGCGTTCCCGATATCGACCGGGCGCTGTCGCGTCTGGCGCTGGACCGGGGCGGCCCGCGTGACCTTGCCGCCATCCGCGAAGGTCTGGCGCGCGGCGCCGGGATTGCCGCGCGCATGCAGGGCAGCGCCCTGCCGCCCCGGCTGCAGGGCGCCTGCGACGCATTGGCAGGCGATGCCGCGCTGGCTGAATTGCTCGATGCTGCGCTGGTTGCCGAGCCGCCGCTTGTGGCCCGCGATGGCGGATTCGTCGCCGCCGGCCATGACGGCGAACTCGACGAGGCCCGCGCCCTGCGCGACGAAGGCCGCGGTGTGATTGCGCGGATGCAGGCAGGCTATGCCGAACAGGCCGGGGTCGCGTCGCTGAAGATCCGGCACAACAACGTGCTGGGCTATTTCATCGAGACCACGGCAACCCACGCCGAGCGGATGCTGAAACCGCCGCTGAGCGAAACCTTCATCCACCGCCAGACCACCGCCAACCAGCTGCGCTTTACCACGCTGGAACTGTCCGAACTGGAAACCCGCATCCTGAACGCCGGCGGCCGGGCGCTGGCCATCGAAAAGCGCATCTTCGAGACGTTGCGCGAAGCGGTGCTTGAGGCGGCCGACCGGATCGCGGCACTGGCGGCCGGGCTTGCCGAGATCGACCTTGCCGCGGCCATGGCCGATCTGGCGCAGGCGCATGACTGGGTGATGCCGGCGCTGGACGACAGCCGCGACTTCGAGGTGGAGGAAGGCCGCCACCCGGTGGTGGAGGCCGCACTGCGCCGCAGCGGTGATGCCTTTGTCGCCAATGACTGCACGCTTTCGGCCGGATCAGAGGCCGCGGCCGTCTGGCTGGTCACGGGGCCGAACATGGCCGGCAAATCCACCTTCCTGCGCCAGAACGCGCTGATCGCCATCCTGGCACAGGCCGGGTTTCCGGTGCCTGCACGGCGGGCGCGGATCGGCATGGTCAGCCAGGTTTTCAGCCGCGTGGGCGCGGCCGACGACCTGGCGCGCGGGCGTTCGACCTTCATGGTCGAGATGGTGGAAACCGCCGCAATCCTCAACCAGGCCGACGACCGCGCGCTGGTCATCCTTGACGAGATCGGACGCGGCACCGCCACCTGGGACGGGCTTTCCATCGCCTGGGCGGTGCT
>SKWP01000204.1 GCA_007128865.1 Paracoccaceae bacterium | reverse complement strand
GGGGGGAAGGCCGATGTCGGGCATTGTCGTTGTCGGTGCCGGTCAGGCCGGGGCGTCGCTTGTGGCCAGGTTGCGTGCGCTGGGTCACGACGGGCGCATCACCCTGATCGGGGCCGAACCGCTGCCGCCCTATCAGCGCCCGCCGCTTTCCAAGGCCTATCTGAAGGGTGAAATGGCGCTGGAACGGTTGTTCCTGCGGCCACAGGCGTTTTATGCCGACAACGACATCGACCTCAGGCTCGGCCGGGCCGTGACGGCGCTGGAGCCGGTCTCGCGCAGCATCACGCTGGATGGCGAACGGATCGGCTATGATCAACTGGTACTGGCCACCGGGGCGGTGCCGCGGCGTCTGCCGCCGGCGGCAGGGGGCGACCTGCCGGGCGTGCATGTGCTGCGGGATGTGGCCGATGCCGATGCGCTGGCGCCGGAGCTGGCTGCCGGCCGGCGGATGCTGGTGGTGGGTGGGGGTTATATCGGGCTTGAGGTGGCCGCCGTCGCAGCGACAATCGGCATGCAGGTTACGCTTGTCGAGGCCGCGCCGCGTATCCTGCAACGGGTCGCCGCGCCCGAAACCGCGGATTATTTCCGCGACCTGCATCACAGCCGGGGCGTGCGCATCCTGGAAGGCGCGGCGCTGGCGCGGTTGTACGGCGACGGGCGGCTCGAAGGCGCCGAACTGTCCGATGGCACCCGCATCGATGCCGATTGTGCGGTTGTCGGGGTTGGCGTGGCGCCGGCCACCACGCTGGCCGAGGCCGCCGGCATTCCGGTTGAAAACGGCATTGCCACCGATGCCTATGGCAGGACGGGTGTCGCCGGTATCTGGGCCGCCGGTGACTGTGCCTCGTTTCCCTGGCAGGGTGGGCGCATCCGGCTGGAAAGCGTGCAGAACGCCATCGACCACGCCGAAACGGTGGCGGCAAACCTGCTGGGCGCGGATACCCCCTATGAGCCGCTGCCGTGGTTCTGGTCGGATCAGTACGATGTCAAGCTGCAGATCGCCGGGCTTAACACCGGCCATGACCGTGTAACCACCCGGCAAACGGATGGCGCGCGGTCGCACTGGTACCACCGGAACGGCCGGCTGATAGCCGTGGACGCGATGAACGACGCGCGCGCCTTCATGATCGCCAAGCGTCTGCTGGCCGAGGGCCGCCCGGCCGACCCCGCGGCGATTGCCGATCCGGGGTTTGACCTGCGCGCACTGATGCGCGGCTGATACAGGCGGGGCTGAGCGCGCAAGCGAAAGGGCGACGGTTTGACCCGCCGCCCCGCGTCGTCCGGATTGACCGGATTACTTCGCAGCCACAGCCGCGGCGATGATCACCAGCAGCATGAGCGGAACGATGATGCCCGCCGACGACTTCTTGGTGTCTTCGACGATCACGGCCGGCTCGATGACCGGATCCGCATATTTGCCGCCGTGGCCGCCGGCAAACGCGGTCGACGCTGCGGCAGAGAGAGCCACGGCAAGTGCGATCTTCTTCATGTCAACCTCCAGTTAAGCCCACCGCGTGATGTTGCAAAGAGGACGGCGGGGGCACCAAGTCTGTACCTCGTATCTCATCTGAAAGCATCTTGATCGGTGATTTGCAACGGGTCAGGGGCGATGAAAACCCAAAGCCGCCCCGGTGTCGTCAATTTGGCAACACCTTCCGGCCTGTAAGCGCCGGCGCCGCACGGTGGCCGCGAGCTTGCAAGCAAGTCGGCAGCCGGCAGCGGTATTCCTGCAGCAGGCCGCCGGGCGGATTCGGGGTAACAGAGAGTTGCATTTGTCTTTCAGACCGCGACGGGATAACCGATTCCCGTCGTTACGGAAGGATCTTTCATGCTGCGCCCCGTTGCCCTGCTGCCCATTGCCGCGCTCACCCTTGCCGCCTGCGCCGAATCGGTGCCGACCCGAATCGGCGCCGACGGAAAGCCGGTACCGGTGATCTACCGCATCGGTCCGGGCGATCTGGGTCGCATACAGTTCCGCATGCTCGATTCGGTCAACGCCCTGCGCGCCCGGGCCGGATCGCCGCCGCTGCAGCTGAACGCCCAGCTTAATGCCGCCGCGGCAACCCAGTCGCGCGACATGTCGTTTCAGGGCCGGCCGTGGCATTTCGGCTCTGACGGGTCTTCGCCGGTCACGCGGGCCCGGCGCGCCGGCTATCAGGGCCGGCTGATGGGCGAGCTTATTTCCGAGACCTTCGAAACCGAACTCGAAACGCTGGCCGCCTGGATGGCCGAACCCGAAACCCGGTCGGTACTGATGGATCCGGCGGCGCGCGACATGGGCTTTGCCTTTCATCAGGATCCCAACGGCAAGCTGTGGTGGACGCTGACCACCGGCAATCCGTTCGAGTCGGGCTTCACCCCGACCTATGACCGCGTGCCACCACCTAGGGGCGAATCGTGACCGGGGTTCCCGTTCTGACCATGGCATAGATGCGTTCCATCTGCCGGTCGGTCACGGCGATGCAGCCGTCTGTCCAGTCGCCGCGGGCACTGCGAAAGCGCGGGCCGCGACCATGGATGAAGATATCGCCGCCGGGGCTCTTGCCATTGGTTTCGGCATACCAGGCGTCGTTTTCATTCGGGTACGAGATGCCCAGCGACAGGTGAAAGGCGCTGTTGGGATTGCGGCGATCGATGATGTATTCGCCTTCCGGCGTGCGGCCGTCGCCTTCGAACTGCTTGTGGCCGACCGGCGCGAAACCCAGTGCGACGCGATAGCTGGCCAGCATCTCGTCATGGTGAAACAGCTTCATCCGGCGGTCGGATTTGGTGACAACGACCCGCGTGACCTCGGGCCCGTCATAGCTGCGGAACTTTGAACTGCTGCAGGCCGACAGCGCCACCAGCGCGGCCATGACCAGAACTGCGCGAATCAGCCTCATGCTTCTGCCTCGAAGGTCTTTTCGGGCGAGAATACAGGCTTTGCGCGCCTTGCGATAGCAGCATTGAAACGCCGGTCAGGCCCGGCCCGCGGTTGCCGAAAGCGTGACCGGATCGACACCGATGGACCGCAG
>SKWP01000311.1 GCA_007128865.1 Paracoccaceae bacterium | reverse complement strand
GACCGGATGGGTGATTTCGGCTGGATCGACATCCATGACGTGACCACGCAATGGGGCGTCTTTGCCGTCGCCGGGCCGAAATCGCGCGATCTGCTGGGCCGGCTGGTCAAGGACGCCGACCCGGCCACCGTGCTGGGCAACAAGCGCTTTCCGTGGCTGTCGATGCGCAACATCGAACTGGGCATGTGCCCGGTCCGCGCCGTGCGTGTGGCCTATACCGGCGAGCTGGGCTGGGAGCTGCACCATCCGATCGAGATGCAGAACTACCTCTTTGACCAGATCATGGCGGCAGGCGGGGACGTGGGGCTGAAGCTGGTGGGCGCGCGGGCACAGAACTGGCTGCGGCAGGAGAAAAGCTATCGCGCCTTCGGCAACGAGCTGGGCCGCGATGCCACGCCGCTGGAGGCCGACCTGCCCCGCTTTGTAGACATGACCAAGGATTTCCGCGGCAAACCCGCCATGGCCGCCACCGGCATCCGGTCGCAATGCTGCACCCTGCTGATTGACGGGCCCGAAGATGCCGACCCCTGGGGCCGCGAGGCGCTGTATCTGGGCGATGAAAAGGTCGGGCGCCTGACCTCGGGCGGCTATTCGGTGGCGTTCGGCAAATCCATCGGCATGGGCTATGTCCGCCCCGATCTGGCCGCGCCGGGCACACGGCTCAAGGTGCGGATGCTGGGCAGCCTGTGGCCGGCCGAGGTTGTGCGCGACAGCCCCTACGACCCGGAAAACACACGCCTGCGGGCCGACGGCTGAGTGATACACCAACAGCACGGGTTTTCTTCGCAACCGCAAGCGGCCATGATGCGGCCACCAACAGGAGAATGCCATGAATCGCGACGATGCCGCCGCCCTTGTCGAACGCTACCTTGAGGCCTTCAACGCCGGGGATACCGCGGCGATGCTCGCGCTTCTGGACGAAGGGGTCGAGCATCACGTCAATCAGGGAGGCGTGCGGCGCGGGCATGCCGCCTTTTCCGGGTTCTGCGCCCATATGGCGGCCTGCTACAGCGAACAACTGCGCGACATTGTCGTGATGACCTCGGCAGACGGCAGTCGCGCGGCGGCAGAATTCACCGTGCACGGAGCCTATCTGAAAACCGACAACGGCCTGCCGGAAGCCCGCGGCCAGCGCTATGTCCTACCGGCGGGCACCTTCTTTTCGCTGCGGGACGGGCGCATCACCCGGATCGCAACGGCCTATAACCTCAACGACTGGATCGCCCAGGTTTCGGCGTGAGCCTGCATGTCAAAGCCCTGACCGGCGCTGCGCTCGATGCCGCGCTCGATGATGTGGCGCGGCTGCGCATGGCCGTGTTTCGGGACTGGCCCTATCTTTATGACGGCGATCTCGAATACGAACGCCGCTATCTTGAGGTGTATCGCAGCAGCCCCGCCGCCGTGCTGGTCGGGGCCTTTGACGGAAGCAGGCTGGTCGGCGCGGCAACCGGAACGCCCATGGAAGACCACGCGGCCGATTTCGCAAAACCCTTTGCAGCCACCGGCCTGGACCTGCACGACGTCTTCTATTGTGCCGAATCGGTACTCTTGCCGGACTATCGGGGCCAGGGGGCGGGGCACCGGTTCTTTGACCTGCGCGAGGCGCATGCGCGCAGGCTCGGCCGCCGGCATGTTGCCTTCTGCGCCGTGATGCGGCCGCCCGATCATCCGCTGCGCCCGGCGGGTTATCGCCCGCTGGATGCATTCTGGCGTGCCCGCGGCTATGAACCCCGGCCCGACGTCGTGGCGCGGTTTTCGTGGAAGGATATCGACAGCGCAGAGGAAACCGAAAAACCGCTGATGTTCTGGATGCGCGCGCTGTAGGGTCGGGTTTGTGCCCGAACCGGCGGGAAAACGGCCGCCAGCGCCGCTTCCGGTCCAGTTATGGCTTGAAATATGTCAAGGAGAGGCGCATTTATGCGCGGTCCCGCGCACAAGCGGGGGCTGACGGATGGAGTGACCATGGCCAAGGAAGAACTGCTCGAATTTCCCGGCGTCGTAAAGGAACTCCTGCCGAATGCGACGTTCAGGGTCGAGCTGGAAAACGGCCATGAGATCATCGCGCACACGGCAGGAAAGATGCGGAAGAACCGGATCCGCGTGCTCGCCGGCGACAAGGTGCAGGTCGAAATGACCCCCTATGACCTGACCAAGGGTCGAATCAACTATCGGTTCAAGTAGCGCCGTGCGCCTTGTTCTGGCTTCGGCCAGCCCGCGCCGGGCCGAGCTTCTGGCGCAGATCGGCGTGAGGCCGGATGCCGTCTGCCCCGCCGATATCGATGAAACCCCTCACAGCCGCGAACTGCCGCGACCCTATTGCCTGCGGATGGCCCGCGAAAAGGCCGACGCCGTGCAGGCGCTGCCCGATGATATCGTGCTTGCCGCCGACACCACCGTGGCGCTGGGCCGGCGCATTCTGGGAAAGCCGGCCGATGCCGCCGAGGCGGCCGAATTCCTGCTTGCGCTGGGCGGGCGGCGGCATCGCGTGATCACCGCCGTGGCCCTGCGCCGTGGCCGGCAGCTGTGGTTGCGCGATGTGGTCAGCGCGGTGCGCATGAAACGGCTGTCCGACGTCGAACTCAACGCTTACCTTGCCGGCGGCGAATGGCGCGGCAAGGCGGGTGGCTATGCGATCCAGGGCATGGCAGGCGCCTTCGTGCCATGGATGTCCGGTTCCTTCTCGGCGGTGGTCGGGCTGCCGCTGTCCGAGACGGCAACGCTTTTGCAGGCCGCGGGCTATCCGCTGTTCGGGAGACAGGGATGAAGGGCAGTCTTGTCGTCATCGGGCGCCACGCCGGGCGCGACATCGCGGCCCGGATCGTCGATGGCAGGCTGGAAGACCTCGCCATCGCCCCGCCCGACGGGGTGCTTGCCCCGGAAACGGTGTTGCGCGGTACGGTCGGCCGGCCGGTCAAGGGCCTGGGCGGCGCCTTTGTCGATCTCGGGCGGCACGGAACCGGCTTTCTCAGGCGCACCGAGGGCTTGCGGCCCGGGGCGCCGGTTGTGGTGCAGGTG
>SKWP01000185.1 GCA_007128865.1 Paracoccaceae bacterium | reverse complement strand
TGCCGGTGCGCGCCGGCTGGCCGGGGCGTGCGGGGCTGACCGGCGGGCTTGTGGGGGTCTGGGGGCGCAGCCCGGCTGCCCGGCGCGGCATGCGGCTGGCCGAACGCGGCAACGCCCGGCTCGTGACCCTGGAAGACGCCTTTCTGCGCTCGCTCCGGCCCGGCCGTGCCGGCGACCTGCCGCTGGGCATCGCCATCGACCGGCAGGGCCCGCATTATGACCCTTCAGCGCCCAGCGATCTGGAAACCCTGCTGGCCCGCCACCCGCTGGACGATGCCGGGCTGATCGACCGCGCCCGTACCGGCATCGCACGGATGATCGGCGCCGACATTTCCAAGTATTCCGACCATGACCCGCGCCTTGATCCGCCGGCGCCGGGTTATGTGCTGGTGGTCGATCAGCTTCGCGGCGATGCATCGGTGCTGGCCTCGGCCGGCACCGATGACCCGCAGGCCGCGGCGGCGCAGTTCCGGACCATGCTGGAGACCGCGCGCGCGGCCCATCCGGGCCATCGCATCCTGATCAAGACCCATCCCGAAACCGCGCAGGGTCTGCGGCCGGGCCATTTCGGCCCCGACGATGCCGGCGACGGGATCGAACTGGTCACTGCGCCGCTGTCGCCCTGGCGGCTGCTGGAAGGCGCCGTTGCGGTGCATGTGCAATCTTCGCAGATGGGTTTCGAGGCGATCCTCGCCGGACATCGCCCGCATGTGCACGGCGCGCCCTTCTATGCCGGCTGGGGGCTGAGCCAGGACCACGGGCCGGTGCCCGCCCGCCGCGGGCGGCGGCTTACGCCGGCGCGGCTTTTTGCTGCGGCCATGCTTCTCTACCCGCTGTGGTACGACCCCTGCCGCGACCGTTTGTGCCGGTTCGAGGAAGTGCTGGACCAGATCGAGGCCGAGGCCGCCGCATTTCGGCAGGACCGCGCCGGCCATCTGGCACTGGGCATGCGGCTGTGGAAGCGCCCGGTGCTGCAGGCGATGTTCGGCCGCCACCGCCGGCTGCGCTTTGCCGGCCGTCCCGCTGCCGCGCCGGCGCGCGCCCGGGCCGAGGGCCGCGAACTGCTGGTCTGGGCCGGGCAGGAGCCGCCCGGCCTTGCCGAGGCGGCCGCCGCTGCCGGATGCACCCTGCGCCGGGTCGAGGACGGTTTCCTGCGCTCGCGCGGGCTTGGCGCACGGCTTGTGCCGCCCCTGTCGCTGGTCGCCGATGATCTGGGCATCTACTATGACCCCGGCCGCGAAAGCCGGCTGGAAAGGCTGATCGCGGCACCGCCCCCGCCGGGTGGCGCAGCACGGGCCGAGGCGCTGCGGGCGCGGTTGCTGGCGGCAGGGCTGACCAAGTACAACACCGGCGATACGGCGCTGCCCGCCCTGCCGCCCGGTCGCCGCATTCTGGTGCCGGGGCAGGTGGAGGACGATGCCTCGATCCGGCTGGGCGCCGCGGGCATCCGGCGCAACATCGACCTGTTGCGCGCCACCCGCGATGCCAACCCCGATGCGGTGATCCTCTACAAGCCGCATCCCGATGTCGAAGCCGGGCTGCGCGCCGGTGCCATCGCCCCGCAGGACGCGCGCAGCCTGTGCGACGCGGTGCTGGACGGTGCGGCCATGGCGCCGCTGCTGGATGCGGTGGACGAGGTCTGGACCATCACCTCGCTGACCGGCTTCGAGGCGCTGATGCGCGGCAAGCCGGTAACCTGCCTTGGCGCCCCCTTCTATGCCGGCTGGGGGCTGACGCGCGATCTGGGCCCGGTGCCCGACCGTCGCCGCGCCCGGCCCGACCTGGCCGCGCTCATACATGCCGCGCTGATCGCCTATCCGCGCTATCGCGATCCGGTCAGCGGCCTGCCCTGTCCGCCCGAGGTGGTGGCCGAGCGGCTGGTTAACGCCACCGGCCTGCCGCGCGCCCCGGCGCTGAGGCTGCTTGCCCGGCTGCAGGGCGTTCTTGCCGGGCAGGCCTGGCTGTGGCGGCGGTAGGCCGGGGCCATCCGCGCCGGCACGGGAACGGGCATCGGGACGGTGGCGCCGAACAGGGGCAGGGACCGCCGCGCCATCGCCCCGCAAACCGGGCATGAACCCGAAACGGCCTCAGCCCCCCGCCATCCAGCGGTGCAGGACGTCGCCGCCGGTGTCGCGCAACTCGACCAGACGGAAACCCGGCGCCCCGGCCAGCCGGTCCAGCCCCAGACCCGCCACGCCGGCGCGCCCTTCGGCCCCGATCACCCGACCGGCGGAAAAGGCTACCAGTTCATCCACCAGCCCCGCGCGCAGCAGGGATGCCGCGACCGTGCCGCCGCCTTCGCAGAAGACCCGTGTCAGACCGGCCGCAGCCAGATTGCGCAAGGCATCGCCCACATCGACCTGGCCGCCGGCGGAAGCCGCACATTCGACAAGCACCGCACCGGCATCCGCCCAGACCGCCCGCCGCGCCGGCGGTGCATCGGGCGTGTGGCACAGCCACAGCGGCACCGTTCGCGCCCCCTGCCCCAGCCGGCAACCCGGATCCAGCGCAAGCCGGCTGTCCAGCACCACCCGCACCGGCTGCCAGCCGATCCCGATCCCGCGCACCGTCAGTTCGGGATCGTCGGCCAGCGCGGTGCCGGCGCCGATCATCACCGCATCATTGCGGGCCCGTTCGGCATGCACCAGCCGCCGCGCCGCGGCGCCGGTGATCCAGCGGCTTTCGCCCGATGCCGTGGCAATGCGCCCGTCGAGGCTGAGCGCGAGCTTCAGCGTCAGATGCGGCCGCCCCCGAAGGACACGGGACAGAAACCCCGCTTGCGCCTGCCGCGCCGCGCCGGCCTCTGCCCCGAGGCAGACCTCGATGCCTGCCGCACGCAGCCGCGCGATCCCCCGCCCCGAAACCCGCGGGTCCGGATCCTCGATCGGGATCACCGCGCGCGCAATCCCGGCGGCGATCAGCGCATCGGCGCAGGGCGGGGTGCGGCCGTGATGGGCGCAGGGTTCGAGGCTGACATGGGCCGTGGCCCCGCGGGCGGCGCTGCCCGCCTGCGCCAGCGCCTG
>SKWP01000324.1 GCA_007128865.1 Paracoccaceae bacterium | reverse complement strand
CGGCGATCAGGCTGCAATGGCGGACATGAACGCCAGGGCGCGCCGCAGCACCATGCATGGCGCGCCGCTGTGGGCGCGGGCGGCAACGGTTGCGGCCGGTCCGGCATTCAACTTCGTCATGGCAATCCTTGTCTTTGGCGCCTTCTTTCTGGTGCGCGGTGTCACCACCGACCAGCCCGTGGTCGGCACGATCCATCCGCTGCCGGTCGAGACGCAGGAACTACGCAGCGGCGACCTGATCCTTGCGCTCGAAGGTATTCCGACGCCCGACCGGCAGGCGCTTTCGGCCGCCATCGAGGCGCTGGAGGCGACGCCGGTGGTGACCTACCGCGTTGACCGCAGCGGCAGCGCCATGGATGTGCTCGGCCCCTGGCCGCGGCAGCCGCTGGCAAGCTCGGTCAATCCGCAGTCGGCGGCGCGCGAAAGCGGGTTGCAGGCCGGCGATGTAATCCTTTCGATCGGGGGTGAGTCCGTCTTTGCCTTCGACCAGCTTCGCGATCTTGTCGGCGCCTCGGAAGGTGCGCCGCTGACACTGGAGGTCTGGCGCGAGGGGCGAACCTTCGAGGCGACGCTGACGCCGCGGCGGATGGACCTGCCGCTGCCCGAAGGCGGGTTCGAGACGCGCTGGCTGATCGGCATTTCGGGCGGATTGTTCTTTGACGGCGAGGCACGCCGCCCCGGCGCCGGCGAGGCGCTGTGGCTGGGAACCCAGCAGACCTGGTTCGTGGCCTCGACCAGCCTTTCGGGGCTCTGGCACATGATCAAGGGCGCGATCAGCTCGTGCAACCTGCGCGGCCCGATCGGCATTGCCGAAACTTCGGGGGCGATGGCCGCTGACGGGCTGGCAAGCTTCATCTGGTTCATTGCCGTGCTTTCCACGGCGGTGGGGCTGCTCAACCTGTTTCCGATTCCGATCCTGGATGGCGGGCATCTTGTCTTTCACGCCTGGGAAGCGGTCACAGGCCGACCGCCCAGTGACGGCGCGCTGCGCATCCTGATGGCCATCGGGCTGGCCTTTCTGGCAACCCTGATGCTGTTTGCCATCGGCAACGACCTGTTCTGCCCCTGAACGGGGGGAATCGGCCGCCTGTGCCGTGGAAGCAGCGCGGAATGGCCCAAATGCGGCCACATTTGGCGCGAAAACTGTGGTCACGACAGGTTAATGACGTGTCACGGGTGCACCATGCAGACTTTGCAGGCAGGTTATCGCGGGCTTTCGCTTCTGTTCGGGCTCAATTGGGACGGTCTGCTCTATTTGGGGACCGTTTTGCTGAGTCTGATGACCGGCGCGCTTCTGGGTGCCTGGATACTGGGCCTCTGAGGCGGGCCACGGTTCTCCTCCTCCCTCGGCTGGGGCCCCGTCCGCAAACGCGGACGGGGCCTTTTTGCCCTTTGGCACGGCCGATGGCGCCGGGCCGACACATGGCCAGGGAATCCACGCAGCCGTGAGCCTGCGCTTTTGACAACCGGCCCCGTTAGGGCTAGTCAGAAGGCAATACAAAACGGCGGAACAGGACAACGGGCATGCGCGACACGGGCGTGGGAGTAGCGGTGCGCAAGGGCGGCCGCAGAGTAATGGCGCTGCACTTGCCGGCCCTGATCTTCTCAATCTTTGCAATAATTTACGGTGCTCTGGCCAGCACTGCGGACGCGCAAAGCTTCACCTTCTCGCGCATTCAGGTGGTCGGCAACGACATGGTGCAGGCCGACAGCATCGCCGGTTTTGCGGGAATCGCTGCCGGCAGCACCGTATCCATGGGCGAACTGAACGCAGCCCAGCAGCGGATCGTGAATTCCGGGCTGTTCCGCGAGGTCGAGGTCATCCCGCAGGGCGGCACGCTGGTGATCCGCGTGGCCGAATACCCCACCATCGGGCGCATCAACTTCGAAGGCAACCGCCGGCTCGACAACGACAGGCTGCGGACGGTGATCCGCTCGCAGGAACGTCGGGTCTATTCGCCCAATATTGCCGAGGCCGATGCGGCCGCGATTACCGAACTCTATCGCCAGCAGGGTCGATTCGCCGCCGAGGTCAGCCCGGTAATCATCGAGCGCAGCGGCAACCGGGTCGATCTGGTGTTCGAGGTCCGCGAGGGCCGTGTGGTCGAGATCGAGCGTCTTTCCTTTGTCGGCAACCGCAATTTCTCCGATTCGCGGCTGCGGCGGGTGCTGCAGACGAAACAGGCCGGGCTTCTGCGGGCGCTGGTGCAATCCGATACCTTCCTGGAAGAACGCATCGCGCTCGACCGGCAGCTTCTGCGCGACTTCTATCTCGCCCGCGGCTATGTCGATTTCGAGGTGCTTTCGGTCACATCCGAGATCGCGCGCGAAAGGGATGCCTTCTTCATCACCTTCACCGTCCGCGAGGGTCAGCGCTGGAGCTTCGGCAACATCAGCATGATCAGCGAGATCGAGGGAGTGGATGCGGCCGATTTCGAGCGCCTGCTGCGGGTCCGGCAGGGTTCGACCTTCAGCCCGATGGCGCTGGAAGCCAATATCGCGCGGCTTGAAAAGCTGGCGTCCGACCGCGGGCTCGGGTTTGCACGGGTCGAACCGCGCGTGACCCGCAACGAACGGGACCAGCAGCTCGACATCGTGTTCGCGCTTGTGCGCGGGCCGCGGATCTTTGTCGAACGGATCGAGATTCAGGGCAACACCACCACCCGTGACGAGGTCATTCGCCGGCAGTTCCGCGTTGCCGAAGGCGACCCCTTCAACCCGCGCGAGATCCGCGAGGCCGCGGAACGCATTCGCGCGCTCGGCTATTTCACCGATGTCGACGTTGATACCCGTCAGGGCAGTGCCGATGACCGGGTGATCGTGGATGTCGGTCTGGAAGAAGGCACCACCGGTTCGCTGGGCTTCGGCGTGAGCTACGGGCGCGACGCAGGCGCGGGCTTTGCCATCACCTTTTCCGAAACCAACTGGCTGGGCCGGGGGCAGCGGCTCGACTTCTCGCTCAGCACCGGGACGACCAGCCGCGACACGTCGATCTACTTCGAGGAACCGGCCTTCCTGGGCCGCGATG
>SKWP01000437.1 GCA_007128865.1 Paracoccaceae bacterium | reverse complement strand
GCAGCACCCCAACGCCGACCGGCTGCGCCTGTGCCGGGTCGAGCTGCGCCCTGACGGCCCCGAAAGCCCGCCGCAGGAGGTTCAGGTGGTCTGCGGTGCACCGAACGCCCGGACCGGGATGGTCGGCGTCTTTGCACCGGTCGGCACCCATATCCCCGGCACCGGCGTCGACCTGAAGCCCGGCGTCATCCGCGGGGTGGAATCGAACGGCATGCTCTGTTCGGAGCGCGAGTTGATGATCTCGGACAATCACGAGGGCATCATCGACCTGCCGGCGGATGCGCCGCTTGGCGTCCGGTATATCGACTGGGCCGGGCTGAACGACCCGATGATCTACATCAAGATCACGCCGAACCGGCCCGATGCGCTGGGCGTGCGCGGGGTTGCCCGTGATCTTGCGGCGCGGGGGCTCGGACGGCTGAAGCCCGAAGCCTCTGACCCGGTGCCCGGCAGCTTTCGCAGCCCGGTAAGTGTAACCATCGATCCGGCCCTGAAACAACGCGGCTGCCCGCTGTTTGCCGGCCGGCTGATCCGGGGGGTGCGAAACGGCCCGTCGCCCGACTGGCTGCAACGGCGCCTGCGTGCCATCGGCTTGCGCCCCATCTCGGCGCTGGTGGATATCACCAACTACTTCACCTTCGATCGCAACCGCCCGCTGCACGCCTTTGATGCCGACAGGATCACCGGCGGGCTGCGCATCCATCCCGCGCAGGGCGGCGAGACGGTCGCGGCGCTGGACGGCAAGACCTATGCCATGGCCGCAGGCCAGATGCTGATTTCGGACGATACCGGGCCGGAAAGCATTGCCGGGATCATGGGCGGGGAACCTTCGGGCTGTACCGGCGAAACCGTCAACGTGTTTCTCGAATCCGCCTACTGGGATCCGATCACCGTTGCCACGACCGGCCGGGCGCTGAAGGTGAATTCGGACGCCCGTTACCGTTTCGAACGCGGCGTCGATCCGGCCTATACCCTGCCGGGTCTCGATGCTGCGACGCGCATGATCCTCGAATTGTGCGGCGGCGAGGCTTCGGAGGTGGTGATGGACGGCGCCGTGCCCGACACCACCCGCAGCTACCGTTTCGATCCGGCCGCGGTGCGGCGCATCGTCGGCATGGACATTCCCGAGGCCGACCAGCGCGGCACGCTGCAAGCGCTCGGATTCCGGCTTGAGGGCGATCGCGCCTTTCCGCCCAGCTGGCGCCCCGACATCCTGGGCGAGGCCGATCTGGTCGAGGAGGTGGCGCGGGTCGCCTCGCTGTCGAAACTGGAGGGTCAGCCGCTGCCCCGCCCGCGCCCCGGCGTGCCGCGCCCGGTGCTGACGGCCCTGCAACAGCGCGAACGCATTGCCCGCCGGCGGATGGCGGCGCTGGGCTACGGCGAATGCCTGACCTATTCCTTCATCGATGCCGGGGCGGCGGCGCTGTTCGGCGGCGGTGGCGATGCGGTGCGGCTGGAAAACCCCATTTCGTCGGAAATGACCCATCTGCGGCCCGATCTGCTGCCGGGGCTGCTGCGGGCCGCGGCGCGCAACCAGGCCCGCGGGTTCATGGACCTGGCGTTGTTCGAGGTCGGCCCGGTGTTTGCCGGCGGCGAACCCGGCGAACAGGCGTTGCAGGTTGCCGGGCTGCTGGTGGGTGCGGTGGCCGGCCGCGACCCGCACGGCAGCCGCCGGCCGGCCGATGTGTTTGATGTGCGCGCCGATGCCGAGGCGGTGCTGGCCGATCTGGGCGCGCCGGCCAAGGCGCGGATCCTGCGCGATGCGGCGGGCTGGTGGCATCCTGGCCGGTCGGGCCGGGTCGCGCTGGGGCCGAAGACGGTGATGGCCGTGTTTGGCGAGCTGCACCCGCGCATCCTGCGCGCCTTTGATCTGAAGGGCCCGGCGATGGCCTTTACCCTGTGGCCCGAGGCTGTGCCGCAGCCGCGCAACCGCACCGCCACGCGCCCGGCGCTCGAACTGAGCGATTTCCAGGCGGTGGAGCGTGACTTCGCCTTCGTGCTTGATGCGCGGGTAGAGGCGCAGAAGGTTGTCGATGCGGCCGCCGGGGCCGACAAGGCGCTGATCGCGCGGGTTTCGGTGTTTGACGAATTCACCGGGCCACGGGCCGAGGCGCAGATGGGCGAAGGGCGAAAGTCGCTGGCCATTTCGGTGCGGCTGGAACCGCGCGACCGTACCCTTACCGAGGCCGAGATCGATGCCGTTGCGGCAAAGGTGATCGACAAGGTCGCCAGGGCCACCGGCGGGGTGCTGCGCGGCTGATTGCGGATACGGGGTTGGAACCGCGCCGATCTCGCGGCATGCTGGCTGCAGGGAAGGGTGGCGCAGGTGTTCGACGATCGCGCACAGGCCGGCGAAAGGCTGGCAGACGAGCTTGCGGGCCTGGATCTGCCCGATCCGGTGGTGCTGGCACTGCCGCGCGGCGGCGTGCCGGTTGCGGTGCCGGTTGCGCACCGGCTGGGGGCGGATCTGGGGCTGGTGCTGGTGCGCAAGATCGGCGTTCCGGGGCATCCGGAGCTGGCTGCCGGGGCGATCATGGACGGCCCCTCGGGCGAAGAGATCGTTCATAACGATACGGTGCTGAAGATCTACGGGTTGCGTCCGGACGATCTGGCCGAGACGATGGCGCGCTGCCGCGGCGAAATCGCCGAACGCCGGAAACGCTATCTGGGCGACAGACCGCTGCCTGCGATAGCCGGGCGTACCGCAATTGTCGTGGATGACGGCATCGCCACCGGGGCGACGGTGCGCGCGGCCCTGAAGGGGCTGCGGCGGCAGAAACCCGCACGTCTGGTTCTGGCGGTGCCGGTAGCGCCGGAAGAGACACTGATGCGTCTGCGGCCGCTGGTCGACGTGCTTGTCTGCCTGCTGGTGCCGCGCCATTTCGCGGCAGTCGGCCAGTTCTATCGTGATTTCGCCCAGGTCGGCGATGATGCGGTGATTGCGGCACTTGCCGCGTTCCGGGCCGCAGATGATGCAGACCCCGGCGGCTGAGCTGCCGCCCTTCGCCGCGCCTTCCTGGCGGGGCCTGTG
>SKWP01000036.1 GCA_007128865.1 Paracoccaceae bacterium | reverse complement strand
GGGCCGGCCCGAAGCCGCAGCGGCGGTGACGGCGGGCGACGCCGGGCGGCTGGACTGGGCGGGGCTGTTGCGGGCCGGTCTGGTCGAGCTGTCGCTTACCCCGGCAGAATTCTGGGCGCTGACGCCGGCCGAGCTGCGGCTGATGCTGGGGATCGATGCCGTCGCGGCGCCGCTGACGCGGGCGCGGCTGGAGGAACTGGTCGCGCGTTTTCCCGACCGGAAAGAAGGGGACAGGACCGATGAGCAGGGATGATCTGGCCGAACGGCTGGCCGCGCTGGAGGCATCGCTGGGCGGTGCGCAGGGCATGGTGGCGGCCTTCGACGGCGAGCTGCAGAGCATGGGGCGCACCCTGGCCATGACCGGCCGCGAGGTTGACGGGCTGGCGCGCGGCATCGGCGGCGGGTTGCGGCGTGCCTTTGACGGTGTGGTATTCGACGGGCTTCGGCTGTCAGAGGCGCTGCGGATGGTGGCGCGGTCGATGGCCGACGGGGTCTATGGCGCCGCCATGCGCCCGGTGCAGCAGGCGCTGGGCGGTGCGCTTGCCCGCGGCGTGCAGGGGGCGATGTCGGCGTTTCTGCCCTTTGCCGCGGGCGGCGGATTCTCGCAGGGGCGGGTGATGCCCTTTGCCCGTGGCGGCGTGGTTTCGGGGCCGGTGGCTTTTCCGATGCGGGGCGGCAGCACCGGGCTGATGGGCGAGGCCGGGCCCGAGGCCATCCTGCCGCTGGCGCGGGGCGCAGACGGCCGGCTGGGGGTGCAGGCATCGGGTCGCGGGGGGCGGCCGGTGCAGGTGGTGTTCAACATCACCACGCCGGATGTGGAGGGGTTCCGCCGCTCGGAGGCGCAGATCGCGGCCTCCATGGCGCGGCTGATCGGGCGCGGCGAGCGCAATCTGTGACCGGGGCAGGGGGAAAGGCGAATGGCATTTCACGAGGTCAGGTTTCCGCCGGCGCTGAGCTTCGGATCCTCGGGCGGGCCGGAACGGCGCACCGAGATCGTGACGCTGGCCAACGGGTTCGAGGAGCGCAACACGCCCTGGGCAGAGTCGCGGCGGCGCTATGATGCCGGGGTCGGGTTGCGTTCGCTTGACGATGTGGAGGCGCTGCTGGCGTTCTTCGAGGCGCGCGCCGGGCAGCTGCACGGGTTTCGCTGGAAGGACTGGGCCGACCACCGTTCGGCCCCGGCCTCGCGGCCGCTGTCGCCGGGCGACCAGCTGATCGGGACAGGCGACGGGGTGACGCAAGGCTTTGGTCTGCGCAAGGCTTATGCCTCGGGCGGGCATGTCCACTGGCGGGCGATCGTCAAGCCGGTGGCGGGCAGCGTGTTGCTGGCGCTGGGCGGCGACGTGCTGGCCGAGGGTCTGGGCTGGACGCTGGACCCGGCCACCGGAACGGTGAGCTTTGCCAGCGCCCCGCCGCCGGGGGCCGAGATCACCGCCGGTTTCGAGTTTGACGTGCCGGTGCGCTTTGATACCGAACGCATCGAGGTTTCGGTGGCCAGCTTTCGCGCCGGCGAGGTGCCGCGGGTGCCGGTGGTGGAGATCCGGACATGAGCGGCGTCGATGCGCTGCAGGCGCATCTTGACTCCGGTGCCACCACGCTGGCGCGGGCATGGGCGCTGGCGCGCGGTGACGGGCTGGTGCTGGGCTTTACCGACCATGACCGGGATCTGGAATTCGAAGGGGTGCGGTTCCGGGCGCGTTCGGGCATGACGGCCGGGGCGCTGGCAGAAGGTACCGGGCTTGCGGTGGACAATTCCGAGGCGGTCGGGGCGCTGAGCGATGCGGGGCTGACCGAGGCCGACATCGCCGCCGGGCGCTGGGACGGCGCCGGGTTGCGGGTATGGCTTGTCAACTGGGCCGATCCGGCCGTGCGGCGGCTTCTGTTCCGGGGCAGTCTGGGCGAGATCGCCCGCGCCGGCGGGGCCTTTCGTGCCGAATTGCGGGGGCTGGCCGAGGCGTTGGGCCAGCCGCAGGGGCGGGTGTTCCAGTCTGCCTGTTCGGCGGTGCTGGGCGATGCGGCCTGCGGGGTCGATCTGGCGGCGCCGGGCTATGTGGCCGAGGCTGCGGTGACAGGCGTGGACGATGGCGGCCGGGTGCTGCATCTGGCCGGTGCGGCCGGGTTTGACGACCGCTGGTTCGAGGCTGGCCGCGCGGTCTGGCTGAGCGGTGCTGCGGCCGGGCTGGCCGGGGTGGTGCGGGCCGATCGGCTTGAACCCGGCGGCCGGCGGCTGGAACTGTGGCAGCGGCCGGGTGCGGTGCCGTCGGCGGGCGATCTGCTGCGCTTGCAGGCAGGCTGCGACAAGCGCCCCGAGACCTGCCGGCTGAAGTTTGCCAACATGCTCAATTTCCGCGGCTTTCCGGATATTCCCGGCGAGGACTGGCTGATGGCCCATCCCCGGCAGGGCGGGCTCAACGACGGCGGGAGCCTGAAACGATGAGCGGCGAGGCTGATGCGCTGGCGGTGGCCGAGGCGCGGCGCTGGCTGGGCACCGCCTATTGTCATCAGGGATCGGTGCGGGGGGGCGGGGCGGATTGTCTGGGCCTTTTGCGCGGTGTCTGGAGGGCGCTTTACGGGGCCGAGCCGGCGCCGGTGCCGCCCTACACGCCCGACTGGGCCGAGCCGGGGCGCGACGAGGTGCTGATGCGCGCCGCCGCACGGCATCTGCTGGCGGTGCCGGCGGATGTGCCCGACCGGCCGGGGCAGGTGCTGTTGTTCCGGATGCGGCGCGGGGGCGTGGCCAAGCATCTGGGCATCCTGAGCCGGGTGACGCGGGACGGGCGATGGTTCATCCACGCCTACAGCGGGCACGGGGTGGTGGAAAGCGCGCTTTCGGCCCCGTGGGCGCGGCGGATCGCGGCGCGTTACGCCTTTCCGCCACGCGACTGAGACAGGCCGCCGCCACCGGGCGGCGTGCGCGGGCGGACGGCATTTGCAGGAAATGGGGGCGGGATGGCGACGATCGTTCTTGCGGCGGCCGGAGCGGCTGTCGGATCGGGGTTTGGCGGGGCGGTTCTGGGCCTGTCGGGCGGGGTGATCGGGCGGGCGGTGGGCGCCACCCTGGGCCGGGCCATCGACCAGCGGTTGCTGGGTGCCGGGTCGCGGGCGGTCGAGACCGGGCGGATCGAGCGTTTCCGCCTCACCGGCGCGGGAGAGGGCGCGCCGGTGCCGCGCCTGTGGGGGCGGATGCGGGTTGGCGGGCAGGTGATCTGGGCGTCGCGCTTTGTCGAGAACGCCACCCGCTCGCGCGGGGGCAAGGGAACATCGCGGCCGACGACGGTATCCTACAGCTATTCGGTGAGCCTGGCGATCGCGCTCTGCGAGGGCGAGATTGCCGGGATCGGGCGGATCTGGGCCGATGGTGCCGAAATCGGGCCCGAGACGCTTGCGCTGCGCGTTTACACCGGCGGCGAGGATCAACTGCCCGATCCGGCCATCGAGGCGGTCGAGGGGGCGGGCGTGGTTCCGGCCTATCGCGGCCTTGCCTATGTGGTGATCGAGGATCTGGAGCTTGGCCGGTTCGGCAACAGGGTGCCGCAGTTTTCCTTTGAGGTGATCCGGGCGGCCGAGGCGCCCGGCCTGCCGCTGGTGATGCGCGATGCGCGGGCGGTGGCGCTGATGCCGGGAACCGGCGAATATGCCCTGGCCACGACGCCGGTGCATTATCCGCTGGGGCCGGGCGAGAACCGCAGTGCCAATGTCAACGCGCCGTCGGGGCGGGCCGATATCGAGACATCGCTCGATGCCATGGCGGCGGAACTGCCGGCGGCCGAATCCGTGGCGCTGGTGGTTTCGTGGTTCGGTGACGATCTGCGCTGCGGCGAATGCCGGCTGCGCCCGCGGGCGACGGAAACCGGGCCCGAAGGTGTGCCCATGCCCTGGACGGTGGCCGGCCTGACGCGCGCCCAGGCGGGCGTTGTGCCGCGGCTGGACGGCCGGCCAGTCTATGGCGGCACGCCTGCCGATGCCGCCGTGGTGGAGGCGATCCGGACGATCCATGCGCGCGGGCTGAAGGTGATGTTCTACCCCTTCATCCTGATGGAGCAGATGGCCGGAAACGCGCTGCCCGATCCCTGGACGGGGCAGCAAGGCCAGCCGGCGCTGCCGTGGCGCGGGCGGATCACCACCGCGCTGGCGCCGGGCCTGGAGGGCAGCAGCGACCGCAGCGCCGCCGCCGCCGCCGAGGTCGAGGCGTTCTT
This sequence comes from Paracoccaceae bacterium, assembly GCA_007128865.1. GTDB lineage: Bacteria > Pseudomonadota > Alphaproteobacteria > Rhodobacterales > Rhodobacteraceae > Rhodobaculum. Next base: position 7,237 of record SKWP01000036.1, on the reverse strand, counting down.
TGGCACCGCCGGGGCGGGCGACTTTGCGCTTGCCGGCGATGCGGTTGTCTACAGCGGGCCGCAGGAATGGGGCTTTCGCCGCTTCATCCTGCATTATGCCTGGCTGGCAAAGGCCGCGGGCGGGGTCGATGCCTTCTGCATCGGATCGGAAATGCGCGGTCTGACCCGCATTCGCGGCGCCGGAGACAGCCTGCCATCGGTTGCGGCGCTGCGGGCGCTGGCGGCCGAGGTGCGCGCGGTGCTGGGGCCGGCAACCAAGATCAGCTATGCCGCCGACTGGTCGGAGTATTCCGGGTTCAGCGATGGCCCCGGCGACAGGCGCTTTCACCTCGATGCGCTCTGGGCCGATGACAACATCGATTTCATCGGCATCGACAACTACATGCCGCTGTCGGACTGGCGCGACGGCGACGGGCACGCCGATGCCGGCTGGGGGTCGATCTACAACCTCGATTATCTGCGCGCCAATGTGGCCGGGGGCGAGGGGCATGACTGGTTTTATCCCGATGCGTTGGCGCGGGATGCGCAGCGGCGGGTGCCGATAGAGGATGGTGCCTTTGGCGAGCCCTGGATCTGGCGGGTCAAGGATATCCGCAGTTGGTGGGAGAATGCCCATCACGACCGTATCGACGGGGTGCGGGCCGACCAGCCCACCGCCTGGGTACCGCGGTCCAAGCCGATCTGGTTTACCGAATTCGGCTGCCCGGCGGTGGACAAGGGCACCAATGCGCCGAACCTCTTTTTCGATGCGAAGTCATCGGAATCGGCGCTGCCGCCCTATTCCAGCGGGCGGCGCGACGACCTGATCCAGATGCAGTATCTGCACGCGATGCTGTCCTACTGGGGCGAGCCCGGGAACAACCCGGTATCCGACATCTATGGCGCGGCGATGGTGGATGTGGCGCGGGCCCATGTCTGGGCCTGGGATGCGCGGCCGTTTCCGCAGTTTCCCGCCAACCGCGAATTGTGGAGCGATGGCGAGAACTGGATCCGCGGGCACTGGGTTTCAGGGCGGTCCGCGGCCCAGCCGCTGGCCGCCGTGGTGGCCGAGATCTGCACCCGCGCCGGGCTGACCGATTTCGATGTGTCGCGCCTTTACGGGCTGGTGCGGGGCTATGTTGCCGGCGGTGTCGAAAGCCCGCGCGCAACCTTGCAGCCGCTGATGCTGGCGCACGGGTTCGATGCGGTGGAGCGTGACGGCGTGCTGCGCTTTGCGATGCGCGACGGCCGGCCGGCGGCCGAGGTTTCGGCCGGCCGGCTGGCCGAGCGCAAGGGCGGGGCGCTGGAGCGGCTGCGGGCGGCGCGGGCCGAGACCGCAGGGCGGGTGCGTATCGTGCATGTGGAGGCCGAGGGAGATTTCGAGACCCGCAGTGCCGAGGCGGTCTTTGCCGACGATCCCGCCGCCGGGCTGGCCGCCAGCGAACTGGCGATGATGCTGACCGGGGCCGAGGCGCGGGCCATGGCCGAGCGCTGGCTGGCCGAAGCGCGGGTGGCGCGCGATCAGGCCCGCTTTGCGCTGCCGCCCTCGGCCCCGGTGGGGGCGGGCGATGTCGTTCGCCTGGACGGGGGCGACGGGGTGCAGGACTGGCGCATCGACCGGATCGACCGCACCGGCGCGCTGGAGGTGGACGCGGTGCGGGTGGAATCGGGGCTTTACCTGCCGGCGGATGTGCCGGAAGGGCCGGTTCGGCTGGCGCCCTTCGTGCCGCCGGTGCCGGTGCTGGCGAAATTCCTCGACCTGCCGCTGATGACCGGTGACGAGGTGCCGCATGCCCCGCATGTCGCGGTGCGGGCGGTGCCCTGGCCGGGGGCGGTGGCGGTATATTCGGGCCTGTCGGATGCCGGCTATGAGTTCAACCGGCTGATCGATGCGCCGGCGGTGATCGGGGTTACGGAAACGCCGCTGGAACGCGCCGCACCCGGCCGCTGGGACAGGGGTGGCGCGCTGCGGGTGCGCATTGCCGGGCCGGGCGGGTTTGCCTCGGCCGCGCCCGAGGCGGTGCTGGCGGGGGCGAATCTGGTGGCGATCGGGTCGGGCGATGCGGCGGGATGGGAGCTGTTCCAGTTCGCCCAGGCGGTGCCGGTGGCGCCGGGGGTCTGGGAGCTTTCGCTGCGGTTGCGCGGACAGTTCGGGACCGAGGCCGCGATCCCCGAGGTCTGGCCCGAAGGTTCATGGCTGGTTGCGGTGACGCCGGCGCTGGTGCAGCCCGACCTGTCGGATGCGGCGCGCGGGCTGGTGCGGCACTGGCGCATCGGCCCGGCGCAGCGGGCGCTGGACGATCCTTCCTTCATCCATCGGGCAGAGGCCTTTGCAGGGATCGGGTTGCGGCCCTATGCGCCGGTGCATCTGCGCCAGCGCCGGTTGCCGGACGACACCATCCGCTTTGTCTGGGTTCGGCGCACGCGCATTGGCGGCGACGGCTGGGACGCGCCCGAGGTGCCGCTGGGCGAGGACAGCGAGGCCTATCTTGTCCGAGTGCGCGACGCCCAGGGCGCGGTTCGGCGCGAGGTATTCGCGAGCGCGCCGCAATGGGACTATGCCGCCGCCGAACGGGCGGCGGACGGTGTTGCGCCGCCCTGGCGGCTGGCGGTTGCACAGGTTTCGCAGCGCTTCGGCGCCGGCCCCTTTACGGAGATCGAGGTGAATGACTGAGACGGTCAATTTCGCGCTGCCGCTGGTGCAGCCGGCGCAGGCACAGAAACATGTCACGGTGAACGAGGCGCTTGCCCGGCTGGATGCGCTGGGCCAGCTGGTGATCCAGTCGCGCAGCGTCACCGCGCCGCCGCCGACCCAGTCCGAAGGGCTGGTGCATGCGGTTCCGGCCGGCGCGGTGAACGAATGGGCGGGGCAGGCCGGCAAGCTGGCGGTGCTTGCCAATGGCGGCTGGGTGTTCGTGACGCCGGGGCCGGGCTGGCGCGGCTGGATCGCCGATGAACACCAGCCGGCGGTTTTCGATGGCTCGGCCTGGCGCGGGGGGGCGCTGGCGCTGGCACCTTCGGGGGCGGGTACCTTTGTGCGGGTGCAGGAGTTCGATCACGAGATCGGCGCGGGGGCGCAATCCCCTACGGTGCAGGCATTGCCGGCCAATGTGCTGCTGTTTGCCGTTTCGGCGCGCGTGGTGGTGCCGGTCACCGGAACGCTGGCAAGCTGGCGGCTGGGCATGGACGCGGCCGAGGACCGTTTCGGCACCGGGCTCGGCACGGGGCTTGGTGCCTTCGGCCGCGGGCTGCTGGGGGCGCCGATGGCGCTATACCAGTCCGAGACACTGCTGCTGACCGCCGAGGGCGGAGACTTTGCCGGCGGCACGGTCAGGCTGGCGGCGCATTATGCCGAATTCTCGCTTCCGGGGCTGCAGGCTGGCCCCTGAAAGGGAAAACCGGGCGGGGCTTGACGAGGAAAACTCCTCTGTCCTGCCATCGGAACCGGAGCGAAGAGGGCGCGCGCCCGACCCCGGGAGGGCGCGTCGGAACGCCGGTATGGGAGCGATTTATGCCTGCCAAACTCCTGCAACCATTGAGTGATCTTCAACGTTGCAATGCGCCCTCCCGACCACAGGGTTGGACGCGGCCCGGGCTGGTCGCCCGGGCGGAAGCTGTGGCAGGCGACGTGCGGAACGGTTTCCCGGGCTCGATTGCGCAGTCGGTCTGGCGCAACACCTTTTCGGCAGCCCGTTAGGCCGGCATGCGTCAGCCGCTGTGGGGCGATCTGGTCGCGGCTGCGCTGGTGCTGCGCAGGGTGGCGCCGGAAGAACGGGCCGGGCGCATGCGCGCACTGATCGACGCCGCCGGGCTCGGTGACCGGATGCGCCGCCGTCTGGGGCGGGGGCATCCGCTGCATGGCGGTGGCAGTCTGATGGCTGCGGCGCTGGCGGCCTGCGGCGGAATGCCCGGACAGGAGCCGTTTCTGGACGATCCGGAATACCTGGCCGCGCTGGGCTGTGCGCTGGCGGTGCTGGAAGCGCGGCAGCGGGCCCATCGCGCCCGGCGTGGCAGCGTGGCTTTGCAATCGTCGCGGTGCGGCCCTCGAAATCCCCGGCCGATCGGTTATATTGAACGCCACCGACCGAGGGGAGACAACGCAATGACCCAACGCGCAAAGGCCGTGGCCGAACTGGACCCGGTCTGGCAACGCATCCGTGCGGAGGCAGAGCAATCGGTGCGGGACGAGCCGCTGCTGGGCAGCGCGCTGCATGCAAGCCTGCTGCATCATGCCAGCTTCGAGGACGCGCTGGCCTACCGCTTTGCCATGAAGCTGACCTCGGGCGAGTTGGGAGAGCAGCTGCTGCGCGAGATCGCGAGCGCCGCTTATGCCGGCGACCCCGGCCTGGGCAAGGCCGCGCGCGCCGATCTGGTGGCGGTGCACGAGCGCGATCCGGCCTGCAACCGGCTGGTCGAGGCGGTACTGTTCTTCAAGGGCTTTCAGGCAGTGCAGGCGCATCGGGTGGCGCACTGGCTGTGGCGCGAGGGCAGGCGGGACATGGCGCTGTTCATCCAGGCGCGCTGTTCTGAGGTCTTTTCGGTCGACATTCACCCGGCGGCAAGGATCGGGCAGGGGCTGATGATCGACCATGCCCATGCCATCGTGATCGGGGAAACCGCGGTTGTCGGCAACAATGTTTCGCTGTTGCATTCGGTCACGCTGGGCGGAACCGGCAAGGAACATGGCGACCGCCACCCCAAGATCGGCGATGGCGTGCTTATCGGGGCCGGGGCCAAGGTGCTGGGCAACATCCGCATCGGGCGCTGTACCCGTGTCGCGGCCGGCTCGGTGGTGCTGAGCGACGTGCCCGATTGCAAGACGGTTGCCGGGGTTCCGGCGCGCATCGTCGGAGAGGCCGGGTGCGACCAGCCGGCCCGCAGCATGCATCAGACGCTGGGGGATGATATCTGATTCCCGCTGCCGGTTGCCGAGCGAAGGCCGCAACCTGAAGGCCCGCTGACCAGGCCGGGCCGGGCGTGTCGCTGCGTGGGCCGATCGGGCCGCCGGCAAGCGATATCATCATGGGCATTCAGCGTGCCGGGCTCGCTTGTCACCCGCCGGGCTTGTTGCTAGTCAGTCGCAGGGGAATTTCCCGGCGCCCTGCCGGTTCGCCGCGCCGCCGCTTCGGCGAACGCGCGTGCCAGAGGCCAGGGGTGCGGCAGCAGGACGCGGGGCAGCATATGACCGAGACGCAGAATCGCTGGGCCGATACCCGTGAGGTCGGCATCGATATCATCCAGCGCACCATTCCGCATCGCTATCCGTTCCTGTTCGTGGATCGGGTACGCGACATCCGCCTTGGCGCCGGCGCGGTCGGGATCAAGAACGTCACCTTCAACGAGCCGCATTTCCAGGGCCATTTCCCGCAGGTGCCGGTGATGCCGGGTGTTGCCATCGTCGAGGCAATGGCCCAGACCGCAGCGATTCTGGTCGGCCTGACGCTGGATCTCGTCGATCGCGACCCGCTGGTCTATTTCATGGGGATCGAGCGCGCGAAGTTCCGCCGCAAGGTGGGGCCCGGCGACGTGCTCGAACTGCATGTCGAGGTCAGGCGCGGATCGACCCGTGTCTGGAAGCTGGAAGGGATCGGGCGGGTCGGCGATGCGGTGGTTGCCGAGGCCGCCTTTACCGCCATGATCGATTACAACGGCAACGACCAGGGCTGAGCGCGCATGTCCGTCCACCCATCCGCGCAGGTGCATCCTGCAGCGATCATCGAGCCGGGCGCCGGGATCGATGCGGGATGCGTCATCGGCCCGTTCGCGGTCGTGGGCAGGCATGTGCGGCTGGGGGAGGGGTGCGAGCTGCGCAGCCACGCGGTGGTGACCGGCCGCACGACGCTCGGGCCCGGCTGCGTGGTGTATTCCTTTGCCTGCGTCGGCGAGGAACCGCAGGATCTGAAATACCGGGGCGAACCGACGCGTCTGGTGGTGGGCGCACGCTGTCGTATCCGCGAGGGCGCGACACTGAACACCGGAACCGAAGGCGGCGGCGGCATTACCCGCGTGGGCGACGACTGCATGTTCATGACCGGCTCCCATGTCGGGCATGATACCATTGTCGGCAACCGGGTGATCCTTGCCAATCAGGCAGCGCTTGGCGGGCATTGCGTGCTGGCCGATGATGTGATCGTGGGCGGGCTTTCGGGCATTCACCAGTTTGTCCGGGTCGGGCGCGGCGCCATCATCGGTGCGGTGACGATGGTCAGCCATGACGTGATGCCCTTTGCGCTCGTGCAGGGGCCGCGCGGACGTGTGGACGGGCTCAACCTCATCGGGCTGAAACGTCGCGGGGTGTCGCGCGGCGAAATCGCCGCGTTGCGCGCCGCCTATGACCGGCTTGCTTCCGGTCCGGGCGTGCTGGCCGAACGCGCCAGAACCCTGCGCGACGAGACCGACAGCGATCATGTGCGCGAGATGGTCGAATTCATCCTTGCCGACACCGACCGATCCTTCCTGGCGCCGCAATGACCGGTGCAGGTGATCAGGGCGGTGGGCAGGTTGCGATCCTTGCCGGAACCGGGCTGCTGCCGCGGCTTCTGGCCGAGACGCTCGAGGCGCAGGGAACGCCCCCGGTTCTGGCCGGGCTCGAAGGCCTGACGCTGGAGGCGTTGGGCGACCGGCCCGTGCAGCGCTTTCGCATCGAACGGCTGATGCCGTTTCTGGACCATCTGCATGCGCAGGGTGTGCGCCGGGTGGTTCTGGCCGGGGCGGTGCGCCGGCCACGGCTTGACCCCGAGGCCTTTGATCCGCGCACCGCGGCGCTGGTCCCGCGGCTGGCGGCGGCACTTGGGGCCGGGGATGATGCGGCGCTGCGGATCGTCATCGAGATAATCGAGGAAGACGGCTTTGCGGTGCTGGGCGCTCATGACATCGCCCCCGACCTGGTGCCGGGCCCCGGCGTGCTGACCGCGCGCAGCCCCGATGCCGCCGACCGCGCCGATGTCGACCGCGCCGCGCGGATCGTTGCGGCACTTGGCGCCGTCGATGTGGGGCAGGGCGCGGTGGTGGCTCGCGGCCTGTGCCTGGCACTCGAGGCCTTGCCGGGCACCGATGCCATGCTGGAGCATGTCGCGCAGATGCGCGCGCGGTTTCCCGATGCGCCGGCCGGCGGGCTGTTGTTCAAGGCCCCCAAGCCCGGGCAGGAGCTGCGCGCCGACATGCCGGCGCTCGGCCCCGATGCCGTGCGCCGCGCCGCAGGGGCCGGGTTGCGCGGTATCGCCTGGCAGGCCGGCGGGGTGCTGTTGCTGGACCGGGC
>SKWP01000419.1 GCA_007128865.1 Paracoccaceae bacterium | reverse complement strand
TGCTGGTGCCGCGCCATTTCGCGGCAGTCGGCCAGTTCTATGGTGATTTCGCCCAGGTCGGCGATGATGCGGTGATTGCGGCACTTGCCGCGTTCCGCGCCGCAGATGATGCAGGCCCCGGCGGCTGAGCTGCCGCCCTTCGCCGCGCCTTCCTGGCGGGGCCTGTGCCTGACCTGCCACGCATGTCGGGCCGTCGCGCCGGATGCGGCCTTGCCGGTTTGAGAAACCCGCGGCAGCGGATAGCCTGCGATGCCGACCGCGTGCGGCAGATCGCGCGGCGTCATTTCGGAGGGGGAACCGTCATGTTCAAGGAATTCAAGGCTTTCATCGCCCGCGGCAATGTCTTCGAGCTTGCTGTCGGGATCATCATCGGCGCGGCCTTTACCGCGATCGTGAGCTCGGTGGTGCAGGACCTGATCAATCCGATCATCGGTCTGATCATCGGCGGCATCGACTTTACCAATCTTTACCTCGTGCTCAGCGGCGACGTGCCGGCCGGCGTCGGGCTCGAGACTGCGCGCGAATCCGGGGCGGCGGTGTTTGCCTATGGCGCGTTCCTGATGGCGGTGGTGAACTTCCTGATCATCGCCTGGGTGGTGTTTCTGATGGTCCGCACCGTCAACCGGCTGCGCGATCAGGTCACACCCAGGGAAGCACCGGCACCGGAAGCGCCGAAGGGGCCGACCGAAACCGAGGTGCTGATCGAAATCCGCGACCTGCTGCGCAGCCGCTGACCGGGGGCAGGGCCCGGGGGCCGGGGCAGCCGCCCCGGCCATTGGTTCAGCGTTTCAGCGCCAGCGCCGGCGACAGCACGTCGATGCCCAGTGCCTTGCCGACGGCATAATTCGTCAGGTTTCCGGCATGGGTGTTCAGCCCGGCCAGCAGATGCGGGTCGTCGGTGCAGGCCTCGCGCCAGCCCTTGTCGGCCAGTGCCAGCATGAACGGCATGGTGGCGTTGCCAAGCGCGATGGTCGATGTCCTGGGCACGGCGCCGGGCATGTTGGCCACGCAGTAGTGCACGATGCCGTCGACATCATAGGTCGGATCCTGATGGGTGGTCGCGCGCGATGTCTCGAAGCAGCCGCCCTGGTCGATGGCCACATCGACAAGCACCGCGCCCGGCTGCATGGCGGCAAGCTGCGCGCGGCTGACCAGCTTGGGGGCTGCCGCGCCGGGGATGAGGACCGCGCCGACGATCATGTCAGCGCGCGGCAGCAGCGCATCGATGGCGCCCGCATCCGAGAACTGCGTGGTCAGCCGCCCCATGAAGACATCGTCGAGATACGACATGCGGGCGATGGAGCGGTCCAGCACGGTGACATTCGCACCCATCCCGACGGCCACACGCGCCGCTGCGGTGCCCACGACCCCGCCGCCGACGATCACCACATTTGCCGGCCGAACGCCGGGCACGCCACCCAGCAGCACGCCGCGCCCGCCATTGGCCTTTTGCAATGCCCAGGCGCCCATCTGCGGCGCCAGCCGGCCCGCGACCTCTGACATCGGGGCCAGCAACGGCAACCCGCCGCGGGGGTCGGTCACGGTTTCGTAGGCGATGGCGGTGACGCCGCTTTCCAGCAGGTCGCGGGTCTGGTCGGGGTCCGGCGCCAGATGCAGGTAGGTGAACAGAACCTGACCCTCGCGCAGCTGACGGCGCTCGGCGGCCTGGGGTTCCTTGACCTTCACGATCATCTCGGCGCTGCCAAAGACCTCATGCGCGCTGTCGGCGATGCGGGCACCGGCTGCGCGATAGGTATCGTCGTCAAAACCCGATCCGGCGCCCGCGCCGGCCTGAACGATGACCTCGTGGCCATGCGCGACGGCCTCCTGCGCGGCGTTCGGGGTCAGGCCGACGCGGTATTCCTGCGGCTTGATCTCGGTGGGGCATCCGATCTTCATGGTTCCTGTCCTCCCTGCACGGACTGTCCTGCGGCATGGAATATGGCGCAGATTTGGTGCAAGAATTCCTCAATATCGGGCTGTGCGATGCCCGCTTCGGTGGTAGATACTCCGTCATTCCGGCAGATTCATCGAAGGATCTTGCGAATCCATGGAGATTGACGAAACCGACCGCCGTATCCTCGCCGTATTGCAGAAGCATGCGCGCATCACCAACGCCGAGCTTTCGGAGCGTGTGCATCTGTCGGCTTCGGCCTGTCACCGGCGTGTCCAGCGGCTTGAGGCTGCGGGCATCATCAGCGCCTATGTCGCCTTGCTGGATACGCGGCGTGTGGGCCGCCCCAGTACCGTATTCGTCGAAATCAAGCTTTCGGGCCAGTCCGACGAGGTTCTGGAGGCCTTCGAGCGGCATGTGCGGCGCATTCCGGATGTGCTCGAATGCCATCTGATGGCCGGCACGGCGGATTTTCTGCTCAAGGTTCTGGCGCGCGACACCGATGATTTCGCGCGTATCCACCGCCAGCATCTTTCGCGGCTGCCCGGCGTCGTGCAGATGCAGTCATCCTTTGCCCTGCGGACGGTGGTGCAGACCACGGCGATCCCGCTGTAGCGGGCTCAGGGCGCGGCCAGGATCGTCCGCGCTCGGGCGCAGTCCGCGCCCATCTGCGCGACCAGCGCATCGACGCTTTCGAACCGCGCCTCGGGGCGAAGGAAGTCAACCAGGCCGATCGACAGGTGGGTGTCGTAAAGGTCGCCGTCGAAATCGAACAGATAGGTTTCGAGCTTTGGCACCGTCCCGTCGAACTGCGGCCGCAGCCCCAGCGAGGCGGCGCCGCGGTAACTGCCTGCATGCGGTCCGGTCAGCACATCGGCAAGCACCGCATAGATGCCGAAGCGGGGCAGGTGCAGCCCTTCGACCGACATGTTGGCAGTCGGATAGCCCAGCTCGCGGCCACGCCGGTCCCCGTGCAGGACAGGCCCGTCGATCCGGTGCCAGTGGCCCAGCATGGCGGCGGCATCGCGTGGCCGGCCTTCGGACAGCGCGGTGCGGATCGCGGTTGACGATACCCGGCCTTCGGACCCGGTAACCTCGGCCGCCACCGTCACGCCAAAGCCCTGCGCGCCGCCCTGCGC
>SKWP01000447.1 GCA_007128865.1 Paracoccaceae bacterium | reverse complement strand
CGGCCGAGGATGCAGGCGCAACGGCCATCGCGAACCTTGCCCTTGATGACGAGATCGCGGTGAAATCGCCCGACTATGCCCGCTGGATCGGGGCCGGCGGCCAGCCATACAGGCACCTCAGGCACCCGATCCCGGATTACGGACTGCCGCGCGACCCCGAGGCATTCGCGGCCTATCTCTGCCGGCTGTGTGCCGCGTTGCAGGCGGGCGAAAGCGTTATCCTTCACTGCGCCGCCGGGGTCGGCCGGACCGGCGTGGTCGCGCAACAGCTGCTGATGGCGCTGGGAACCGATCCCCGGGCGGCCGAGGCCCGCGTGCGCTGCGCTGGATCGGGGCCGGAGACGCCGGGCCAGCGGGATTTCTGCGCCACCCCCGTGGTCTCGCTGCGCCGGCATGGGGGCGTTGCCGACACCGGGGACTGAGCCGCCGCCCGGGCCGTCAGGCGCTGCCGTAGCCACCGCTTTCCGTATGCCCGGCTGATCCTGTTCGGCCGTGCCGGAATCGCCACCCGTTTGCCGGGTGAGCAGCCGATGCCCTGCGGCCGGGCCATCGGCGTCCGGTCGGATGATCGGGGCGGGTCGCAGATGTGCCGGGGCCGGCGCTGCGAAGCCTGCTATTCGGCGGGGCCAAGCAGGACCGGGCAGCGCGCCGCCTCGATCAGGGCGGCAAGCAGGCGCCGGTCGGTCTGAAACGATCGTGGAAGCACCAGCGCGCTGGCAGCGAGAGCGTCAAGCTGCGCCGGTGGCGTTTCGGCGGGCAGGACGCGGGCGCGCAGCCCCAGAGCGCGGGCCAGATCGCCGGCAAGTCTGCTGGCCGAACCGTCCTGGTCGCCCCCCAGCGACACCACCGGCCCGCGCAGGGCGAGGAAACGGCGATGCCCGAAGATCACCGCATCGCCCGGCTGCCACATCCCGAGGGCAAGGTCGGGCAGCAGGCCGGATTCGGTTCGAAAGCTCCAGCGAAGCGAAGCGCCGGCGGCGGCCTTGTCCAGCCGCAACCGGAAGGCGCGGGCATCGGCGGCATAGGAGAGTGTCAGGCTTTCCCGGCTGAGTGCGGGCGGGGGGGCGCCGCGTGGCCGGCCGAACGGAACCAGCGCCGCACCCTCGGCGCGGGCGTCAAGGGCAAGCACCGCCTCGATCGACGCCCGCATCCGCGCCGCCAGCGCCACGGCCAGCCCGATCGACGGGGCCGCATCGGCAAAGCAGCCGGCCAGAAGCAGAACGCGCCCCGGGGCAGGGGGGTCAGTCGTCATCGCGCTGCCCCGCCGCCGCATCTGCCGCCCGCCCGAAATCGCGCCGCGCCTCGGCGAAATCCATCAGCCGCGCCTCGACATTGGCGTTGACCGATCCGGCGGCAAATTCGCCGTTGAGCCCGCGCTTGCCCGCCGGCAGGCCGGTCAGGATTTCCAGCGCCTGGTCGATATGCTCGACCGCGTGGATATGGAACCGGCCATCGGCCACCGCCTCGACCACATCGGCGCGCAGCATCAGGTTGTCGACATTCAGCCGCGGGATCAGGACACCCTGACGCCCGGTCAGCCCTTGCGCCGAGCAGGCATCGAAGTAGCCTTCGATCTTTTCGTTGACCCCGCCGACCGGCTGCACATCGCCCTGCTGGTTGATCGAGCCCGTGACGGCAAAGGACTGGCTGAGCGGCACCCCCGCCAGTGCCGAAAGCAGGGCGCAGAGTTCGGCGACCGAGGCACTGTCGCCATCGACCCCGCCATAACTCTGTTCGAAGACCAGCGATGCCCAGAGCGAAAGCGGCGTCTCGGGCAGGTAGTGGGTCGAAAGATAGCCCGACAGGATCAGCACGCCCTTGGAGTGGATCGGGCCGCCAAGCTTGACCTCGCGTTCGATATCGACAACCTGGCCCGCGCCCAGCCGCACCCGCGCCGTGATCCGCGCCGGCCAGCCAAAGCGCGCCGAACCCAGCATGACCACGGTAAGCCCGTTCACCTGGCCGACGGCCGAGCCGCGGGTCGCAATCATCACCGTGCCGCGGGCGATCATTTCCTGCATGCGCTCGGCGACGCGGTCGGCGCGCCGCAGGCGTGCGGCCTCGGCGCCCTCGACATGGCTGCGCCCGATCGTGGCCGCGCCGTCCTCGCGGGCGCGGTGGTCGGCCTCGCGCAGCACATCCCACATGCGGCTGAGCAGGAGCGAGAGCTTTTCGCGGTCGTCGGCTTCGCGCGCGGCAATCTCGATCAGCGCGGCGACACCGTCGGCGGTTACCGGGCGCAGGCATTCCCGCCGCACCACCGAGGCGACCTGCCTTGCCAGCAGCTTCATGCTGTCGTCGCGCCAGTCCATGTCGGGGCCGAATTCGGCGATCACGGTGAAAAGCTGTGCGAATTCTGGGTCGTATGCCTCAAGCAGCCGGTGCAGGAAGCGGTCGCCGACCAGCGCGACACGCAGATCGAGCGGCACCGGTTCGGGTTCCAGCGTGCCGGTTGCCGAAAGCCCGAGTCGCTCGCCGGCGCCGATCATGCGGATCTCGGCGGTTTCGAGGCAGCGCTTCAGCGCATCCCAGGCGAAGGGTTCGGTCAGCACCCGGCGCGCGTCAAGCACCAGATAGCCCCCGTTTGCCCGGTGCAGCGCGCCGGGCCGCACCAGCGTGACATCGGTTACCAGCGTGCCCATCTGCTGCATGTATTCGACGCGCCCGGTCAGATTGGCCAGGGTCGGCAGGGTTTCCACGACCACCGGCGCGCCGGTCGCGTCTTCGGGGTGCGAAACCATGACGTTGACGGCAAACCGGTGAAACCGCGGCAGGTCGTGCACACGGGCCGCGGCAATCGGGAACGGGCCATCGCCGCCCTGACTGCCGGCTTTCATGAACAGCGCCGCATTGGCGATCAGATCCTTGCGCAGCGCGTCGAAATGCCCTTCCAGAACCTTGATGCCGGCGAAACCGGCGCGCAGATCGGCCAGGTTGAGGTCTACGACCTGTTCGGCCATCTCGGCATTGAGGGCGGCGATCGCGGCGCGGTGTTCCTTCTCGATCCGCGGCAGGGATTCGAGGAAATCGGACAGTTCGGTCTGGG
>SKWP01000060.1 GCA_007128865.1 Paracoccaceae bacterium | reverse complement strand
GGCCCAGCAGCGTCTCGGCGCCCGCGGCCTTGACATAGGCCAGCAGCAGCACCGCCACGGCGATGATGGGCGCTGTCCGGCCAAGCGCGCCAAGGGCGAATTCCACCCGCGCAAGCCAGCCACCGGGGTCGGCCATGGCAAGCACCGCAAGGATGGCGGCGATGGTCAGCAATACCCTGTCGGTGCGGCGCGCTGCTGCCAGCACCCCTGCGATGCGTCCGCTACCCGGCGCGCTGCCTGTGGCGGGTCGGGTCTGGGGTGTCGTGTCAGCCATGATGGGGTTCCCTTTCGGCCAGATCGGGGTGACAGGTTGCTGCGTCGTCGGATTCCGCACAGCATTCGGACATCAGAAAGGCGCTCAGGGCCCGAATGGCATCCGTCCTTGCGGTGCACAGGATATGCCGCCCCTCGCGCCGCTGATCGACAAGGCCGGCCTGAACCAGCACCTTGAGGTGAAAGGTCAGGGTCGATGCCCCGATCCCGCAGCGTTGCGCCAGCGCGCCCATGCTGCGCCCTTGCGGCCCGGCGCGCACCAGTGCCAGCAGCACATCAAGCCGCTGTTCGGAGCCCAGCGCCGCAAAGGTCGCGGCAGCCCGGGTTGCGGCAAGGCGGGGAGATGATTCCATTTTCATATTTATAGAAATATAGAAACCAGCCCGCCTTTGCAATCCCCTGGTGGCCAAATCCCCTTGTTCCGGCTTTTCGGGCCGAAACGACAAAGGCCGCCCGTAGGGGCGGCCTGCGCTAAGCAAAGCAGCTGGAAAGGCGCCTACTTGATCTTGCCTTCCTTGTACTCGACATGCTGGCGCTTTACCGGGTCGTATTTGCGCACCGTCATCTTCTCGGTCATGGTGCGGGTATTCTTCTTGGTCACATAGAAATGCCCGGTGCCCGCCGTGGAATTGAGGCGGATCTTGATGGTTGTTGGCTTGGCCATGGTCGCGTCTCCTGTACCGGGCGCGCGGCGGGCGTCCGGAAAAACCTGAAGCAGCCTCATATCAACTGCACGGGCGGAGTCAACCGCCTCGGGGCCGCTTGGGACAGGGTGCGCGGATGGCCTGTAAGCCGGATTCTGTCCCGGCCGGCCCGAAAGCCGGCCATGGGCGACCATTCATCTGGGCGCGGCGTTGCCGTCGCGCTCGTGCTGCCAACCCGGGCCTCTCGGGCTGAAGCGTCCCTGCCCGCGGGTTTCCCCGCCGGGCGCGAGGCCCCTATGCGGCATTGCTCCCGGTGGGGCTTGCCGTGCCGGTCCTGTTGCCAGTCCCGCGGTGGGCCTTTACCCCACCGTTTCACCTGTGCCCCTGACCCGAAGGCCGGCGGGGCAGTCTGTTCTCTGTGGCGCTTTCCCTCGGGTTGCCCCGGCCGGGCGTTACCCGGCACCGTCGCTTCATGGAGTCCGGACTTTCCTCGACAGTTGCCCGCCGCGGCCGCCCGGCCATCCGCGCAATCCTCAGTTAGGGGCCCGCGCCGGTGCGGTCAATCCCGTACCGCGCCGCCAGATCGCGCGCAGTCGCGACATCGCCGGCATCCAGCACGCCCCGCGCCCAGGGCCGGAACCGGGCGCGGAACGCGGCCAGCACCGCCTCGCGCCGGGCATCGGCGGGATAGCCGAAGCGTGCCGCCGCAGCGAGAAACGCCTGCCATCCGCCTGCCTGTTCAGCCGGCCGTTCCTGCGGCCAGACCGAAAGCCCCGACAGGGCCAGCCGCCGCCAGTCCAGCCGCGGCCCTGGGTCGTGCTTGCGTTCGGGGGCCATGTCGGCATGACCGATCACGCCCTGCGGCGCAATGCGCCAGCGCGCCATCACCCCTGCCAGCAGATCCTCCAGCGCGGTCATTTGCGGTTCGGAGAAGGGCCGGTCTCCCGGGTTGTCGAGCTCGATGCCGATCGAGCGTGAATTGACATCCCCGTGCCCGCCCCAACTGCCCGCGCCGGCGTGCCAGGCCCGCGCAGGCTCGGGCACCAAGGCGAACACCCGTCCGTCGGTTGCAATTAGATAATGCGCCGAAACCTCGACGGCCGGGTCGCAAAGACGCTCCAGCGCCGCATCGAGGCCCTGCATGCCGGTGAAGTGCAGCACCACAAGAGCGGGCAGCAAGCCGTCACGGCGGGCGCCGAAATTGGGTGAGGGCCGAATGATCGAACCGCCCTGACCCGAAGTGCGGTGAGCGCGCCCTGTCACGGTCGCCATCCGGGGCCCGCCATGACCCGTACCGGTGCCCTTCGTTCCGAAGATGCCGCCATGATGATCGACCCCGGCCGCTGCGATATCCGGCGACCTTAAGCTGCATCAGGGGATTTCGACAGTCCGATTGCCTATCCCGGCGTCGATGGGCTCTCGGGCCTTGCCGCCCTCCCCGGTGCCGCAATCCCGATCGGTTGAGACCTGGCCACCGGCGCTGTAGACTTTCCCCCGAGCCGTTTTCCGGTTCCGCGTCGGTTGCGCAGAGGGTATGGTTTTTCCGGATGACGGAGCTTCTCGATTTGCTGTTCGGCTTTTTCGGGTTGAACAGGGGCGCGGTTGCGGACCAGGCCGGAAATGCCGGCCAGTTGATCGACCGGCTTGAGAGACTTCTCGGTATTCCGCATGCAATCCATTACTATCTGCTGCTGCTTGCCGGGCTGGCCCTGTGCTTCTGGGGGCGCAAGCTCTACTGGGTGCTGGTGTTCATCTCCGGTGCGGTTCTGGGCGCCATCATCGGGCTGATCGTCAGCGCCGGGGCCGCGGGCGGCGGCCTGGTCTTCGCGCTGCTGGGTGGCGTGCTTGCCATGGTTCTGCAGCAACTGTTCAACTTCATCCTTGGCGGGTTGCTACTCGGCATCGCGCTGGTCCTTGCGCTGCCCAATCCGCTTGCATTCCTGTTCGGATTCGTGATCGGCGGAATCATTGCCGTCAACATCTTCCGGTTTCTCATCATTCTACTGAGCGCGATAAAGGGGGCGCTGCTTGCCGGTTCGTCGGTCCGGGCGCTGATGGCTCCTGTCCCGTCCCTGCAACCGTTGCGGGACATCCGGGAGCTGTTCTCGACACTGCAGCATTTCCTCTCGACGGGGC
>SKWP01000431.1 GCA_007128865.1 Paracoccaceae bacterium | reverse complement strand
TGCCGACGTCGATGTTCACCCCGATCTTTGCGGTGTCGCGCACGGTCGGCTGGATTGCCCAGTGGAAGGAAATGATCGGCGATCCGGAACAGAAGATCGGCCGGCCACGCCAG
Source organism: Paracoccaceae bacterium (assembly GCA_007128865.1). Classification (GTDB taxonomy): domain Bacteria; phylum Pseudomonadota; class Alphaproteobacteria; order Rhodobacterales; family Rhodobacteraceae; genus Rhodobaculum. The sequence continues at coordinate 2,951 of SKWP01000431.1, read as the reverse complement.
CTTTATACCGGCGCGCCCTGCCGCCCCTACATCGAGGTCGAGGACCGCTAGGCGGCGCGCCCGGTCCCCGCGCGACCAAGCTTGTGTTTGCGAATTCGGCCGGGCGTGCTAGGCAGGAAGCTGCGATTTGGGAACCAAGGGAAACTGGGCGGATATGGGACGCGAACTCTTGCAGGCAACCGCAAGCGGATTGGGCCGTGCACTGGGGGCAGCTGCCGTTGCGGCGCTGGCCCTGGCGCCGGTTCCGGCGGCTGCACAATCGGGCAATTTCGGGCTCGAACTGAACAACCTCGAAGATATCGACGGCGGCTGCCGTCTGACCTTCCTGGCCAACAACGCCACCGGCGTGGCGCTCGAACAGACATCTTACGAGGTGGTGGTCTTCGACGAGGCCGGCACCGTCGCGCAGCGCCTGATCCTCGAATTCGGCCGCCTGCCGGAAGACAAGACCAAGGTCGTGCAGTTCCTGCTCGACCGCAGCTGCACACGGATTTCGCGGCTGCTTCTGAACGACGTCGAGGAATGCATCGGCACTGACGGTGCCCAGCTTCCCTATTGTCTCGACGCCCTTGTGACGAGTTCGCGCGTGGATGTGCAGTTCGGCGCCTGAAGCCGGCCGACACAGCCGCACCGCAAGGGCCGCGCGACATGGTATTTCCGGCCGTCCACCGGGCGGCAGGCGCTGAAAGAGCATTTTGATGGAGCTAATCGAGTCGCTCGAAATCAGCGCGATCGGCCTTTCGGTCCTGATTGCGCTGGCGCTTTCTTCCGTTGCCGCAACCGCGATTGCGCTTTTCAAGACCGCGCAGTTCCTGCGCCTGGGTGTCGGGCGCAACCGGCAGGCGTTTCGGGTGGTCGAACTGTGGCTGGCCGGCGATGGCAGCGGCGCGCTGGCCGGGGCGGAAATGCGCAGCAATGTGGCGCTGCGGGTGCTTTATGCCCTGCTGGCCGGGCTGCGGGTGCGGCCCGACGACCGGGCCTATGCCCAGGCGCTGGCCGTGCAGACCGCGCAGGAAGAGCTGGCGCGCATGTCGCGCTACATGCGCGGGCTCGAAGCGGTGGTGCAGGCGGCGCCAATGCTGGGGTTGCTGGGCACCGTCATCGGCATGATCGAGGCATTCGGCCGGCTGGCCGAAAGCACCGGCGCGGTCGACCCGGCGCTGCTGGCCGGCGGCATCTGGACGGCGCTGATCACCACGGCGGTGGGGCTGAGCATCGCCATCGTCTTCTATTTCTGCGCGATCTGGCTTGAAGGGCGCATCACCCGACAGCGCGAGACGCTGGAAAGCCTGATTTCATCGGTGGTCAACGGGCGGGTGGTGCCACCCGCACGCACCCGCTGAGGCGGCGGTGACACCGGCGCCGGCAGCGGCAGAACTGACCACGGCAGGCATCCTGTCGAGCGGCCCGCAGCGTCCGCGACCGGCGTTCGCACTCACGCCTTTGGCCGACATCATGTTTCAGCTGCTGATCTTCTTCATGCTGTCAACGAGCCTCGCGCCCTATTCGCTTCTGCCGCTGGGCGGCCGCGCCGCAGCCGATGCCGAGACGGTGGCGGAAACGCCGCCGGGCGATCCGCCGCCGGCATTGGCCGAGGAGGTGACGGGGCCGGCGATCTGGCATCTTGGCCGCGGCCAGATCCGGGCCGGCAGGGCGTGGTTCGATCTGGCCGAACTGCCCTCGGCGCTGGCGGCGCTGGCGGATGCGGGGGTCGAGGATATCCTGCTGTTCGTGACCGACACCGCCAATCTTCAGGATCTGGCCAGCGTGCTCGAGGCCGTTCAGGCCGGCGGCGTGGCACGGCTGCAACTGATGGGGCGCTAGGACGATGGCCACCGCCCCGCCCCTCCCGGCTGCACCGCCACCCTCGCCACCGCCGGAAGGCCGCGCGCCGGCGCCCCCGCCGGGCCCGCTGCGCATTCCCGGACCGCCGGCGCGCAGGCAGCCCGACTTTTCGCTTGCCACGGTCAATATCGTGCTGCTGCTGGTGCTGTTCTTTCTGGTTGCCGGCACCATCGTTGCCGAAGACGAACAGGCCGTTTCCCTGCCCGAAACAGTCGATCTGCCCCTCGACGATTTGCCGCGCCCGCTGGTGCGGATGCGCGAGGATGGCGATCTGGGGCTTGACGGCGTGCCGATGCCCCTGTCCGAGATCGTTGAACGTCTTGCCGCCGATGCCGCGCCCGAGGTCTTCCTGCTGGCGGCGCGCGACATGCCCGCGCTGCGGTTTCTCGAAATCGTGGCAGCACTGGAACCCGCCGGCGCGGCGATCAGCCTTGTCACGCTGCGCAACACCGCATTGCGCGCCCCGCCGCCCGACGCCGGGGCGGAGCAGGCACCATGAGCGCGGCGCCGGACCCGCAGTTCATGCCTGCCCGCGGCACCGAAACGCCCTGGTGGATCCTTGCCTTCGGGCTGGCGCTGTCGCTGCATATCGCCGCCTTCGCCGCGGTTCTGCCCGGGTGGGAGGCCCCCGCCCCGCCGCCGCCGCCCGAGCCGGTCGAGATATCGATCGACATCGTGCCATTGTCAGGGATCACGCTGACCCCGCCGGTCGCGGCCGAACGCAGCGCCGCAGACGCGGCCGAAGCCTTGCGCGCCGAGGCGCTGGCGGCCGAATCGGCAACCGACCGCGCCAGCCGGGAAACCGCAGAAACCGCCGAGATCGCCACCGCCGAAGGCCGCGCGACCACAGAAACCGCCGACCGCGCGTTGGCCGAGGCAACCAGCGAACGGGCGATGCAGGCCGAAGCCGCCGAGGCCGCGCGCCGGGAGGGCGCTACACCGGCGCCCGCTACCGAAGTCACCGACCGCCCGTCTGCCGAAGCCGCCAGTGACCGCGCGATGCAGGCCGAGACCGCCGAGGCGGCGCGCAGCGAAGCCGCTGCAACAACACCCGCCACCGAGGTCGCCGAACGCGCCCGGGCCGAGGCCGGCGCCGAACGGGCAGC
>SKWP01000280.1 GCA_007128865.1 Paracoccaceae bacterium | reverse complement strand
TTGCCCACGATCGGCGCATAGCGCGCGTCGGACGGATGCACCGCCACCGCGCCATCGCCCAGCATGGTTTCAGGCCGCGTGGTGGCGATGGAGATATAGTTGCGCGTCTCGCGCAGGGTCACGTTGCCGTCGGCGTCGCGCTCGACATATTCATAGGTGGCGCCGCCGGCCAGCGGGTACTTGAAGTGCCACATATGCCCGTCGACCTCGGTATTCTCCACCTCCAGGTCGGAAATCGCGGTCTCGAAATGCGGATCCCAGTTCACCAGCCGCTTGCCGCGATAGATCAGCCCCTTGTGGTACATGTCCACAAAGACCTTGATCACCGCGTCATGGAAATTGCCGTCTTCTCCCTCGGGTGCACCCGGTGCGCCGGACATGGTGAAGGCGTTGCGCGACCAGTCCAGCGAACAGCCCAGCCGCTTGAGCTGGCCGATGATGGTGCCGCCGGACTTGCGCTTCTGTTCCCACACCAGCGACAGGAACTCGGGCCGGGTGAAATCGGTGCGCTTCTTCTGGCTCAGCGCCAGTTCGCGCTCCACCACCATCTGCGTGGCGATGCCGGCGTGGTCCTGCCCCGGCTGCCACAGCACATCGAAGCCCTGCATCCGCTTCCAGCGCACCAGGATGTCCTGCAGCGTGTTGTTGAAGGCGTGGCCCATGTGCAGGCTGCCGGTCACGTTGGGCGGCGGGATCATGATGCAGAAGGACGGCGCGCCGGGGCGGGCGTTGGCACCGGCGCGAAAGGCGCCTTCGGCTTCCCAGCGGTCGATGATGCGCGGCTCGGCCTCGGCGGGGCTGAAGGTCTTGTCCATGGCCATCTGGGGCGGTCCTCGTGGCGGTCTTTGGGTCGGCGCCTGTTTAGCTTGGGCACCGGACAAGGGAAAGGGCGGGAATCGGCGCCGCACCGGGGGCCACGCGGGCGGTTCCGCTGCGCGGCGCAATCGGCTATTCTGGCCTCGGTTCATGCATTTCCAGCCGCAGGCCGCCCGATGCCCGGTGTCTATTATTCGCCCTTCCGGATCGTGATGAAGACCCATGCATGGGTGCCGCTGGTGCTGGTGTCGCTGGCGATCATCTTTGCCCTGATCGCGGGGCTGGCCGGCCGCACCGCCTCGGCGCTGGAGACGACAGGGGTTGTCACGCAGGCCACGGTGACCGGAAAGGAACGGCGCGAAAGGCGCGACAGCGAGGGCCGGACGCGGGTCAGCCATTATGTCGCCTACAGCTTCGTTGCCGGCACCGGGCAGCGGGTTTCGGCAAGGCCGAGGGTGGACAGGGCGTTTTTCAATTCGGTGCAGCAGGGCGGCAGCTTTCCGCTGCGCTACCTGCCCACGCGGCCTTCCACGCATGAGTATCGCATCGGCAGCTACCGGTCGCGCAGCGACACGAACTGGTTCTGGGCGGCGCTGGCGCTGGTTGCGGCGCTGGCAAGCGCCGGCTGGCTGGCAACGCAATCGGCACCGCTGCTGCGTGCCCTGCGCGGCGGCACCGCGCGCCGGGCGGTGGTGACCGGCCATGTCTCGAAGCCCCGCAAGCGATATACCGGCAAGCGCAAGGGCCGGCTGCGCTGGCGCGACGAAACCGGGGCGGAAGGCATTTCCGGTCTGGTGCCGATGCTCGATGTGGTCGGCCATCCCGTGGGCAGCCGCATTACCGTGCTGGTCGATAGCCGCAGCGGCCGCGCCTATTGGGAGGAAGAGCTTGCAGGCGGTGGCGACGGCATGGCGGGGCTGGGCGATGCCGCCGCGGGCGCCGGCGCGGCCGGGCTGCCGATGATCGGCCGCAAGCTGTTTGGCCGCTTCCTGCGCTGATTTCGGCACCGGGCCATTCCCGGCGATTTGATGAGGAGGTTTCGGGTCATGCAACGGGTAACGATTTCGCCTTATCGGCTGGCCATGCGCAGCCATGCCTGGGTGCTGCTTTTTCCGCTGTTCTTCAATGTCGTCTTCGGCGTTATCGGGCTGCTGGCTCTGCAATCGGCGCAACTGCTCGACCGCTACGGTGTCGAGGGGACCGCGGTGGTGACCGACAAGGATATCCGCGAAAGCCGCGACAGCGACGGCCGCCGCAGCTACACCTATTATCTGAGCTATGACTGGTCGCTGCAGGGCGGCGGAATGCACAGCGGCCGGTCCAGCGTGCAGCGGTCGCGCTACAATGCCACCGCCGTGGGGGACAGTATCGCGATTCTCTATGTGCCCCACGACCCCGACACCCACGAGATCGAGATCGGCAACAACCGGCTGTTTGGCTTGCTGTTCCTGGGTGTCAGTGCGGTTTCGATGATCGTGCTGGCCGGGATCGCCGCCTTCTTCTACCGGCGGATCGGCGCCAAGCTGCGCGCTGTCCGGCGGGGCGAGGTGCGCGAGGCACGGGTGCTTTCCATCCAGCAGACCAACACCACGGTCAACAATCACCGCATGTGGCGGCTGCACTGGCGCGACGCGACCGGAGAGCCGGGCCAGTCCGGCATGATGCGCCGCGACAGGCTGGAGCCATTCCCGGAGGGCAGCGTCATCGTGGTCTATGTCGATCCGGTCAGCGGCCAGGGCTTCTGGGAAGAGGAGCTGTCGCCGGGGGCGGCCGAGCCGCGCCGGGCGGCCTGAGCCCGCGTCAGGTCGCAGACAGGGAAAGGCCGGGGTGAACATCCTTTTCGTGCACCAGAATTTTCCGGGGCAATTCCCGCATCTGGCCCCGGCGCTGGCAGGGCGCGGTCACCGGGTGCTGGCGCTGACCGACGAACACAACGCCCGCCCGGCACCATCCGGGGTGCAGGTGCTGCGCTACCGTGCCCCGGCCGAGCCGGACCGCGCCGCCACCGGGCCCGCCCATACCTATGCCCGGGCCGCCGCACGGGGGTTGCATGCCGCCCGCGCGGCGGTTTCGCTGCGCGACCGGCACGGATTTGTGCCCGATGTGGTCCTTGGCCATCCCGGCTGGGGCGAGACAATGTTTCTGCGCGATGTCTGGCCGCAGGCCCGGCATCTGGCCTATGCCGAATTCTACTATGCCGCGACCGGGCTTGATGCCGGTTTCGACCCCGAATTCCAGCCCGACACGCC
>SKWP01000374.1 GCA_007128865.1 Paracoccaceae bacterium | reverse complement strand
GCGACGGTTCGCGGCAGCTTCGGCGCCGAAATCCCCGCCGATGGCGCATGGCTGGAACCCGCGGTTCTGGTGGTGCCGCTTCTGGCCTTCGATGCGCGCGGCTACCGGCTGGGCTATGGCGGTGGCTTCTATGACCGCACGCTTGCGGGCCTGCGCGCAACTGGGCGCGGGGTTCGGGCGATCGGGCTGGCCTATGCCGCGCAGGCGGTGGCTTCGCTGCCGGTGGGGGCCTTTGACCAGCCGCTCGATCTGGTGGTGACCGAAACCGGCCCGGTCATGCCCCGGCGCTGAGGCCGTCGCCGTCCAGCCATGCATCGCGCCCGGTGCCCACGGCCTCGGCCACCGAAGCAAAGCCGTCGCGTTCCAGCAATGCGTCAAGCTCGGCGCAGATCCGCCCCACCAGCGAAAGCCCGCCCCAGATCAGCGCACTGTAAAGCTGCACCGCGCTGGCGCCGGCGCGGATCTTGGCATAGGCGGTGGCGCCGTCTTCCACGCCGCCGACCCCGATCAGCGGGATGCGCCCTTCGGTCAGCGCCGAAAGCCGGGCCAGAATGCGCGTCGAGGGTTCGAACAGCGGCCGCCCGGAAAGCCCGCCGGCCTGATCTGCCTGCGGGTCCGACAGGTTCGGACGGGCAAGGGTGGTATTGGTGGCCACGATCGCGTCGACGCGGGTCGCGGCGGCCACGGCAACGATATCGGCCAGTGCCGCGGCATCGAGATCGGGCGCGATCTTCAGAAACACCGGCAGCCGCCGGGGCAGGCCGTCGCGCACCGCCATCACGCCTTCCAGCAGCGCGGCCAGGGCATCGGCGCCCTGCAGGTCGCGCAGCCTTTCGGTGTTGGGCGACGACACGTTGACGGTGGCAAAGTCCACATGCGGGCCGCAGATTTCCAGCACCCTGGCGTAATCGGCCGCACGGTCGGTGCTGTCCTTGTTGGCGCCAAGGTTGATGCCCGTCACCATCCCCGCCGGCCGTCGTGCCAGCCGCTGCGCGATCACCGCAGCGCCGGCATTGTTGAAGCCGAAACGGTTGATCACCGCCCGGTCCCGCGACAGCCGGAACAGCCGCGGCCGCGGGTTGCCCGGCTGCGGACGCGGGGTTGCCCCGCCCAGTTCCACAAATCCGAAGCCGCTGCGGGCCAGAGCATCCAGCGCCACGGCGTCCTTGTCGAAGCCCGCCGCGAGCCCGACCGGATTGGGCAGCGTCAGCCCCGCCACCGTCACCGCCAGCCTTGGCCAGGCATCGGCCCGCCCGCGCGGTGCCAGCCCGGCGCGCAGCGCCCGCAGCGCCAGCCCGTGCGCGGTCTCGGGGTCGATCCGGTGCAGGGCGGCAAGCCCGATCCGCTCGCTCAGGCGCATCTGTGGCCCCTTGTGCCGGTCACACCACACCCTCGGGAAAGATATGGCCGGCCGCGCCCAGCGGCAGCGACTTGTCCCACACCACATCGGCCATGCGCAGCCGGCGGTAGAGATGCGGAAACAGCGCCCCGTTGCGCGCCGGCTCCCAGCGCAGATGCGCGCCCAGCCGGTCGGCTTCGACCGCGACAAGCACCAGGTCGCTTTCGGCCGCAAAATGCCTTGCGGCGGTTTCGGCAACCTGCGCGGCGGTGGACAGATGGATGTATCCGTCGGCCAGATCGACAGGCGCACCGGCACTTTCGCCGCTGCTGCGAAGCTCGTCCCATTCCGGGCGGCGCAGAATCTTGTAGATCAGCATCGTGCGGTGATGCCCCGAGCCGGGGCGCCGGTCAATCCCGACTCAGCCAGTCGCGTCCTCCGGCGGGCGGGTACGGGGCCAGCCGGCGGCGGCGCGCTTGAGCGCGGCAAGCCCTGCCTGCACGGTTGCGGTTCGGTGCAGGTCCATGTGGGTGACAAGCCACAGCGGAACCTGCCATTCCGGGAGCGGCGGCATCAGTTCCACCAGCTCGGGGTGCCGCGCGGCGCGCCAGTGGGCCAGCATTCCGGCACCGGCCCCGGCAAGAATGGCCGCCTCGATGGCAAACGGGCTGGTGCAGCGAAACACTCGCGCCTCGGGCGGTGCATTGGCCGAAAGCCATCGCAGGCCGGGAACCGGCGTATCGGGATCATCGGCAGCAACCAGACGATGCCGCGCAAGGTCGGCCAGGGTTTCGGGGTGACCGTAGCGTTCCACATGGGCCCTTGTGGCGAAAAGCCCGTGTTCGAGGGTGCAGAACGGCTGCACCACATTGTCGGGCTGGGTGGGGCGTGCACCGGCACGAATGGCAAGATGGGCCTCGCCGTATTCCAGCCGCAGCAGGCGCGTGTCGCTGCGCAGCCGCACCACCAGCCCGGGGTGTTCGTCGAGCAGGCCGGCAAGCACCGGCACCAGCAGGTCGGTAATGTCGGGAATGGCGGTGATCACCAGATCGCCGCTGACCGCCTGGCGCGCACCGCGCAACCGGGCCGAAAGCTGGGTGAATTGCTGTCCCGCCGCATGGGCGATGCGCATCAGGTCTTCGCCGGCCTCGGTCGGGGTATAGCCGCGCGCATGGCGGGTGAACAACCGCACCCCCAAGCGCGCCTCGAGCGCATCGACATGGCGGATCACCGTGGCATGATGTACGCCCAGCGCCTCGGCCGCGCCGCTGACGGTGCCGCGCCGTGCCACCATGTAGGCGGTGCGGATTTCGTCCCAGTTCTCGTCGGAGGCGGGGATTTCCTGCATCCTGTTGCTCCCGTGCCGCGCGGGTTCAGCCCTGTTTCGGGCCGCCATCCTTGTCCGGCGGCGGATCGTCCGGTTTTCCGGCCATGCGGTCGCGCAGCCCGGCCAGCACTGCAAAGGGGCGCTGGCCGGTGCCATTGCTGGCGTCCGCCGGCACGGCGGCCCCGCCTTCGGGGCCGAGGCTGGCGCCGGGCGCACGCGGGAACGCCGGCACGGCGAGCGCCAGAGCCTCGGCCATCACCGCGGCGGGGTCGATGACTGGCCCGAGGGCCTCGGTATCGGTGTCCTCGGGCATCTCGACTTCGGCATCGGCGCCGGTTTCGACGGCCGGATCCTGCCATCCGGGCAGGTATCGGCGCAACACGGTCTCGTCGATGCGGGTCGTGACCGGCTC
>SKWP01000021.1 GCA_007128865.1 Paracoccaceae bacterium | reverse complement strand
GGCAGCAGGAGCGCCGTTAGCTCCTGCGGCGTGCCGGCGATCACCGGGCTCGCCGGGTCGAACCGCTGCCCGGCCAGGTCGAAGCGCATGGCTCCGGCGAGGCGGCCCGCCTGCGCGTCGTCGCCCTCGGCCAGCTCCCACACCATCCGGGCCGCCCAGGCGCTCCAGGTCGCCTCGAAATCGAACAGGGTGCCGTCCTTGTCGAACAGCACCGCGCGGATCGCCTGCATCCTGTCTCCTCTCTCGCCCGGGGAACGAATCGCCTTGCCCGTATCGCCGCCGCCGATGACGCGGGCATGACCCGCACGGGGCTCAGGTCCAGTGCGGCAGCTCCCCGCCCGGAAGCGCCGCCCGCGCCGCCTGCACCGTCTCCGGCGCGAGGCCGGCATGGGCCGCGAAATCCAGCACATGGCGGTCCTCGGACAGCACGAAGTCCAGCACCGCGCCCAGAAGCTCCGGCAACAGGTCCGGCGCCTGCGCCCGCCGGCGCAGATCGCCCGGGCCGCTGCCGCTGGCGGCCAGGAAGGCCGAGAGCCGCGCCTCTTCCTCGGCCAGCCAGGCCAGCGCCTTCAACCCCACCGTCTCGGCGAATTCCCGCCCAGCCATGCCGACCTCCCGCCTTGCCGCGATTCTGGAAAGGGTTTGTTAACCAACTCGCCGCCAGAGTGGCGCTGTCCCGAAGCACCGCCGGACGCCACATGGGAGGTCCCTCGCCGCACGCACCGTCGCCCAACCGCGCCCCCGCCGCAAGCCCTCGCCCCACTCCCGCGCCCCGGCTCCCCGTGCCGGCGCGGCCCACGCAACGGAGCCCCGATGTCCGGCACCATCCTCATTGTCGACGATGTGGCCACCAACCGGATCGTCCTGAAGGTCAAGCTGGCCGACGCCTGTTACGATACGCTGCAGGCCGCCGACGCGCAGACCGCGCTGGCCGTCGCCCGGCGGGCGCGGCCCGATCTGATCCTGCTCGACATGATGCTGCCCGATCTCTCGGGGATCGAGGTCTGCTTGCGCCTGAAGGCCAGCCCGGACACGCGCGAGATCCCGGTGGTGATGATCACCGCCGACCGCACGCCAGCCGCGCGCACCGCGGCGCTGCGCGCCGGCGCCGACGATTTCCTGCCCAAGCCGGTGCAGGACACCATCCTGATGGCCCGTATCCGCAGCCTGCTGCGCGCGTGCGAGACCGAGGCCGAACTCCGGCTGCGCGACGGTACCGCGCGAGTGCTGGGCCTGGCCGAGGCGGCCGAGCCCTTTGCCGGCGCGCCGGCGCGGACAGGGGACGGCGCGACGGCAGCGACGGGCACGGTGGCGCTGATCGGGCCGGACCGCGAGACGGCGATGGGCTGGCGCCGGGCGCTGGCGCCGCATATGACCGCACGGCTGGTGGTGGTGCCGGCCGAGGCCGCGCTGGCCGAGACGGCGCCGGCGCCGGATGTCTATCTGATCGCGGCGGATCTTGGCAGGCCGGGGGCGGGGCTGCGGCTGATGTCCGAACTGCGCTCGCGGGCGGCGACGCGGCGGGCGGCGGTGTGCATCCTGTTGCCCGATGCCGGGCGCGACAGCGCTGCCGAACAGGGCGCCATGGCGCTGGATCTCGGCGCGGCCGATCTGTTGCTGGCCGACTACGACGCCGAGGAAACCGCGCTGCGCCTGGCCGCGCAGTTGCGCCGCAAGCGGCAGTCGGACCGTCTGCGCGCGAGCCTCCGCAGCGGGCTGCGGCTGGCGGTGATCGACCCGCTGACCGGGCTCTACAACCGTCGCTATGCCATGCCGCATCTGGCCCGGATCGCCGAAAGATCGGCCGCGACGGGGCGTGCCTATGCGGTGATGCTGCTCGATCTCGACCGGTTCAAGAGCGTCAACGACAGTTTCGGCCATGCCGCCGGCGATGCAGTGCTGGCCGAGGTGGCGCAGCGGCTGCAGGCGAGCCTGCGTCCGGTGGACCTGATCGCGCGGATCGGCGGCGAGGAGTTCCTGGTGGCAATGCCCGAAGCGACCCTGGCCAAGGCGCGGACCACGGCCGAACGGCTCTGCCGGGTGATCGAGGCGCTGCCGGTGGCGCTGCCGCCCACGGCAACGACCGGCGGGGGGTCGGTGTCGGTGACGGTCTCCATCGGGCTGGCGCTGGGCGGCCCCGCGCCCTTGCGTCCCGGCGGCGCGGCCGAGACGGTCGAAGCGGTGATGGCCCGCGCCGACGCGGCGCTGCTGGCGGCCAAGGCCGAGGGTCGCAACCAGGTGACCGTCGGCCGCAGCGCCGCCTGATAGGCTTTCCGGGGGATCGCCTCGCCGCTCCCCCTCCCTTCATCTGTTCAAGAATATCCTCGGGGGGGCTCGCGTAGCGAGCGCGGGGCGCGAGAGCGCCCCGCCACACATGGGCCAGGCGCAACGCCGGGCCGGGGCCGGCGCAGCCATGCAGCCGGTCGCGGGGCGCCGCCGCCTCAGCCGGCGCGGCGGATCAGCCACACCTGCGCGGCACCGTCGCGGCCTTCGGCCAGCAGGACGTGGCCAGCCTGTGCGCAGAAATGGGGCACGTCCACGGCGGCGGCCGGGTCCGTGGTCAGCAGGCGCAACACCTGTCCCGGGGCCATGCCATTCAGCCGCTTGCGCGCCTGCAGCACCGGCAGCGGACAGATCAGCCCGCAGGCGTCGACTTCCTCGGCCCAATGCATGAGGTGTCCTCGGTCCTTCCGGCTGTGGCCGTCCGGCCCAACGGCCCGGCCTCCGGTATCCTGCCCCCGCGGCGGCCGGGCTCAGCTTTCGCCGATGCGCAGGGTGGTGTTGCGGCCGCCCCGGACATAGCGCAGTTCGGATTCGCCGATCGCGGCGACCTGCCCGCCGTCCAGCCGGTCGCCGACCCGCACCGCCACGATCCGGCCGTTCGACAGGCGCACCAGCGCGCGGCGGTCCGAGGCGGTGCCGAAGACGCCGATCAGGTTCACACGCCGCAGGTTGATGGCGCGGCTCTGCGTGGCCTGCTGCGCGACCGAGGCCCGGGTGGGCAGGTTCGGCGCGGCCGCGGCAGCCGGGGCCGGCGTGGGTGTGGCTGCGGCGGCGGTGCGCGTCGGGGTGGGGGTAG
>SKWP01000471.1 GCA_007128865.1 Paracoccaceae bacterium | reverse complement strand
TGATCCGGAAACCGTTCGAGCCGAGCCCCTATGAGCTGGACGCACTGGCACGCACCGCGGTGATGGCCGAACAGCGGCTGCACCGGACCTGGCTCGACTTCCTGTACTGGGACAGCGAACTGGAGGGTTGAGGCCGGCTTCCTGATTTGATCGAAATCATGCAGCCGCCCGGACCTCTGTGTCAGGGTTGGCCGGCAAGGGAACCAGGGAGGGCGCAGCCAATGACATCGCAATCCGGAACCGAAAGGGTGGTCTGGTTCGAGACGCTGGGCCGCGCCGATGTGGGCCGCGTGGGTGGCAAGAACGCCTCGCTGGGCGAGATGGTGCAGGCGCTGGCATCCCGCGGCATCAAGGTGCCGCCGGGCTTCGCCACCACCGCCGATGCCTTCCGTGACTTCATCGCCCATAACCGGCTTGAGCCGCTGATCACCGATCAGCTGGCCCGGCTTGAGGACGGGCGCGCCACGCTGCCCGAGGCCGGTGCGGCGATCCGCAAGGCCATCGTCGCCGGCGAATGGCCCGATGCGACCCGTGCCGCCATCGCGGCCGCCCATGCCGAACTGTCCCGCCGCTGCGGGGGTGAACCCGCGGTTGCGGTGCGGTCTTCGGCCACCGCCGAAGACCTTCCCGAGGCCAGCTTTGCCGGCCAGCAGGAAACGTTTCTGAACGTTCGCGGCTTGCCGGCGCTGCTGGCCACCTGCCGGCGCTGCTATGCCTCGCTGTTCACCGACCGGGCGATCACCTATCGCCGGCTGCAGGGCTTCGATCACATGCAGGTGGCGCTTTCGGTCGGTGTGCAGATGATGGTGCGCGCCGATCTGGGCGGGGCAGGGGTGATGTTTTCCATCGACACCGAAACCGGGTTCGACCGCGTGGTGCTGATCAACGCCGCCTGGGGGCTTGGCGAAAACGTCGTGCAGGGCACCGTCAGCCCGGATGAATACCAGGTGTTCAAGCCGCTGCTGGCCGACCGCGCGCTGACGCCCATCGTCGAGAAACGGCTGGGCAGCAAGGAACGCAAGATGGTCTATGCCGGCGCCGAGGGCGGCCAGACCCGCAACGTGCCGACCTCGAGGGCCGAACGGGCGCGCTATGTGCTCGATGACGCCGAAATCCTCGACCTCGCCCGGCAGGCCTGCGTGATCGAGGATCATTACGGCCGGCCCATGGATATCGAATGGGCCCGCGACGGCGAGACCGGCGAAATCTGGATCGTGCAGGCCCGGCCCGAAACCGTGCAGTCGCGCGCCGGCGCCGGCAAGATGCTGCACTACACCGTGCGCAGCCATGGCCGCGAGATCCTGCGCGGGCTGTCGGTGGGGCAGGCGGTGGTCAGCGCGCCGGTCTGCCTGATCGAAAGCGCCGCCGACATCGCCCGCTTCCGCGACGGTGCGATTCTGGTCACCGGCGCGACCGATCCGGACTGGGTGCCGATCATGAAGCGCGCCGCCGCCATCGTCACCGACCACGGCGGCCGCACCAGCCATGCCGCCATCGTCAGCCGCGAACTGGGCCTGCCGGCGATCGTCGGCTGCGGCAACGCCACCGAGCTTCTGCACGACGAGCAGGAAATCACCGTCTCCTGCGCCGGCGGCGACGAGGGCAGCGTCTATGAGGGCCGCGCCGACTTTGACGTGGAAGAGATCGACCTGTCGGCCGCGCCCGAAACCCGCACCAGGGTGATGCTGAACATGGCCAATCCCGCCGCGGCCTTCCGCTGGTGGCGGCTGCCGGCCGATGGTGTGGGGCTGGCGCGGATGGAATTTGTCATCTCAAATGCGATCAGGGTCCATCCGCTGGCCCTGACCCGCCATGACCGCATCGCCGACGCGGCGGTTCGCGAAGAGATCGACACGCTGACCCGCGGACATGCCGACCGCACCGAATATTTCGTGCACCGGCTGGCGCAGGGCCTTGCCCGCATCGCCGCGGTTGTCTGGCCCAAACCGGTGATCGTGCGGATGAGCGATTTCAAGACCAACGAATACGCCGGGCTGCTGGGCGGTGCACAGTTCGAACCCGACGAGGAAAACCCGATGATCGGCTTTCGCGGCGCCTCGCGTTACTATTCGCCCGACTATGCCGATGGCTTTGCACTCGAATGCCGGGCGATCCGGCGCCTGCGCAACGAGATGGGTTTCGACAATGTGGTGGTGATGATCCCCTTCTGCCGCACCCCGGACGAGGCCGACCGGGTGCTGGAGGTGATGGCGCAGGAGGGGCTGGAACGCGGGCGCGACGGGCTTGAGGTCTATGTCATGTGCGAGGTGCCCTCGAACGTGATCCTGGCCGAGGCCTTCGCGCAGCGCTTCGACGGGTTTTCCATCGGCTCCAACGACCTTACGCAGCTGACCCTCGGGGTGGACCGCGATTCGGGCCGGCTGGCGGCGCTGTTTTCCGAACGCGACCCGGCGGTGCTGTGGATGATCCGCGAAACCATCGCCCGCGCCCGCGCCTGCGGGGTGCCGGTGGGGCTGTGCGGGCAGGCGCCCAGCAACGACCCCGATTTCGCCCGCCTGCTGGTCGAGGCGGGGATCAGTTCCATCTCGGTCACGCCGGACAGCTTTCTGGCGGTGAAGGAAAACGTCGCCCGGGCCGAGGCCGGCAGCGATGCTCCGGACCGGTGAGGCGCGACATGGGTGTTTGTCGCAGTTGGTTCGGCGGTCAGGAAGGTCTATATTGTCTGGAATGAGGGATGACCCAGCCATAAGGCAGAAACCGGCACCGGCCCCCTGGCGTGCCCTGCGCGGACTGGTTTTTGCGGTGCTGGCGCTGGCCGGGATGCTGGCCCTTGCCGTGCCGCAGCCGGCAGCCCAGGGCAATGCGCGCACCGCGGTCCTGCTGGACCTCGACGGCGCCGTGAGCCCGGCCACGGCCGACTATCTGATCCGCGGCATCGGTGCTGCGGCGGAAGAGGGCGCGGCGCTGGTGATCATCCGCATGGATACCCCCGGCGGGCTGGAAACCTCGATGCGCGACATCATCCGCGCCATTCTTGCCTCGCCGGTGCCGGTGGCGACCCATGTCGCGCCGTGGGGCGCCCGTGCGGCGAGTGCGGGCACCTATATCCTCTATGCCAGCC
>SKWP01000056.1 GCA_007128865.1 Paracoccaceae bacterium | reverse complement strand
TGCGCCGCAAATCATTAGTCTGGCGCACGATCACGTCGGTGTGGTTTTGCAGGGTTCCGGCCTCGTCGCCCACCAGCGGGCTGAACTTGCGCTTGATGCGTTCGGCCGACAGCTGGATGGGGGTCAGGGGGTTCTTGATCTCATGGGCGATGCGGCGGGCGACGTCGCCCCAGGCGGCCATGCGCTGGGCGCTGACCAGATCGGTGACATCGTCAAAGGCGACCACATAGCCCTCTGGTGCGCCGGCCAGCCCCGGCGCGCGGGGGGTCATGCGCACCAGCAGCGTCTCCAGCCGGCCGCCACGGCTGAGGCGCAGCTCCTCCTGGACGCTCGCCGCCGTGCCCAGGCGCAGCCGTTCAAAGGGGGTCACGAATTCGGGCGCCACCGTGCCCAGCGGTGCGCCATGGACGTCGCGGCTGTCCAGCTCCAGCAGGCGGCGGGCGGCGGGGTTCAGGAACTCCACCCGGCCGTCGGCATTCAGGCCGATCACCCCGGGCGAGACCGAGGAGAGCACCGAGTCGAACAGCCGCCGCCGCGCCTCGATCTGGCGGGTGTTCTCCAGCAACGCCTCCCGCTGGGCCTTCAGCTGGCGGGTCATCTGGTTGAACACCCGGCCCAGCATCGCGATCTCGTCGTCGTCGCGTTCTTCGGGAACGCGGATGTCCAGATCGCCCTGCCCCACCCGTTCGGCCGCACCGGCCAGCCGGCCGACCGGGCGCGAAAGCCGTTCGGCATACCACAGCCCCAGCCAAACCGCGGCAAGGATCAGGATCACCGCGAACCCCAGGTAGAGAAGCCCGAATTCGAACACCAGCCGCCCGCGTTCGCGTTCGAGCTGCTGGTACAGCCGCACCGTTTCGCGGGTCTCGTCGAGCAGGCTCAGGATGGTGCCGTCCACGTCGCGGGAAACATACAAGAACCGGTCACCGAAACCGCCAAGCTGCACCAGCGCCCGGAACTCGTCGTTTTCGAGGTCGCGCAGGATCACCGTCTCGCCGCGGCGGGCGCGTTCGATCGCCTCCTCCCCCGGATCCTCGTAATCGAACAGATAGGAGCGTTCGCCGCGCGCCCGGATCTGGCGGCTGCCGTCGATGACATAGGCTTCGCGCAGGCCGCGCTGGATCTGTACCTGCCCCTGCGAAAGCACCTGCCGCAACTGCCCGTCGGAAATCAGGAACACGGCTTCGGCGCTGCGTTCGATGTAGAAGGCAAGCGCGCGGGTATCCTCGGTCAGGTCGCGTTCATGCTCGGCGACATAGGCTTCGGCCGCGGCCAGGGAATTGCCGACCACCTGCCGGACCCGGTCCGAAAACCAGCCTTCGAGCCCGACATTGATGGTCAGGCCGGCAAACACCGCCACCGAAACCGCCGGAACCAGCGCGATCAGCGCAAAGACCCGGGCCAGACGCAGGTGCAGACGGGCACCGGCCGACCGTTCCCGCCGCGCGCTCATCATCCGGGCGATGCGCCACGAGACCAGCGCCGCCACCACCAGCACATAGACCAGATCGGCCAGCAGCACGAGCCGCAGCGCCGGCGAAGATGCCCCGCCCCCCTGGCTCAGCGGCCCCAGCGCCATCCAGGTGGCCAGCACCAGCAGCGGGCCCAGCGCCACCAGCCCGATGGTTGCCGCGTTCTGCACCCGGCGCTGGCGGCGCAGCTGCCCCACCCTTTCCCAGGAAATGCCCCGTGCCGCCCGTTGCACGCCGATCTCCCCGATCAGCGACCGCGTTTCCGCAGCCTGAAACCGCCTGCGAGGCCTCTTTATCCCGGCGACTATGACCGTCGGGCCACGCTTGTTGCAGGTTTACATCAATTTGCGGCCGCGTGTCACGCGAATTCCCAGATCGGTGATTTTCTTGCGCAGGGTATTGCGGTTGATGCCCAGCAGATCGGCGCAGCGGGCCTGATTTCCGGCGGTGGCATCAAGCGCGATCTCGATCAGCGGCATCTCCATCTCGCGCAGGATCCGCTGGTACAGCCCCGGCGCAGGCAATGCACCGCCATGCAGGTCGAAGTATCGGCGCAGGTGGCGGGCCACCGAGGCGGCGAGCTTTTCGTTCTCGGCGCTGCTGTCGACGCGGCCGGGTGCGGGCTGGCTGCCCAGCGCCAGTTGCAACTCGGCGCGGCCGATCTCGGGTTCCGACGAGGTCAGCGCCAGCCGCCGAAGGGTGTTTTCGAGCTGTCGCACATTGCCCGGCCAGGTGTAGACCCGCGCCAGTTCCACCGCATCCGGTGCCAGCCGGCGGCGCCCTGCTCCGTCCCGTTCGGAACGGGCCAGGAAATGCTCGGCCAGCAACGGAATGTCATCGACCCGGTCGCGCAGCGCGGGCACCACAACCTCCACGCCGGCAAGACGATAGAACAGATCCTGCCGGAAGCTCCCCGCCTCCATGCGCCCGGAAAGATCCGACTGGCTGGTGGCCATGATCCGCGGCGCGTTTTCGGTCAGGCTGTCCAGCATGCGGGTCACGCGGGCCTGGGTTTCGGCGTCGAAATCGGCGACTTCCTCGAACAGGATGGTGCCGCCGCGCGCCCGCGAAAGCAGCGTCGAGGGGCCATCCATTCCGGCCAGATCGGCTGCCGATGCTGTCACGAAGGGCAGGCTGCGGCGGTCCGAGAAATCATGGATCGCCCGCGCGATAAGGGATTTTCCCGTGCCGGATTCGCCGGTGATGAGCACCGGCATGTCGGTATTCATCACCCGCGCCACCAGCCGGTAAAGCGCCTGCATCGCCGGTGTCCGCCCGACCAGCGGCAGATCGTCCTGCCCGTCCACGGGCCGCGGCGGATCGGCATCGGCGCGCGCGGTCCGGCGGCGGGTTTCCATCGCGCGGCGGGCGCGCTTCATCAGGTCGGGCAGGTCAAAGGGCTTGGGCAGGTAATCATAGGCGTTGGCTTCGCTGGCCTGAATGGCCGTCATGATCGTGTTCTGCGCCGAGATCACGATAACCGGCAGCCCTTCGCGCAGCTGGCCGATGCGCGGCAGCATCTCGATCCCGTTGCCGTCCGGCATCATCACATCGGTGATCACCAGATCGCCCTTGCCCTCCTCGACCCAGCGCATCAGCGTGGTCAGCGACGA
>SKWP01000231.1 GCA_007128865.1 Paracoccaceae bacterium | reverse complement strand
GCCCATTCCGGTCACCGGCGAGGTATGGAGGATGGTAACGACGCGCGTATCAGGCGTGATTTCCGGAGCGTAATGTTCCCAAGCCACGCTTCCCGTGGCGATGTCGTGCGGCACGACGATATGCGGCTTGCCCACGATCCTCGACCAGCGCGCCGCGGCACTGCGCGTTGCCGGGTGTTCCAGGCTGCTGCCCACGATACGGCCGCCCGATGGCGCCCCGAGTGCGGCTGCCGAGATCAGCCGGAACAGGAGTTCCGTGCCGCTCTCGCCCAGAAAGAACGCGCCTGCGGGCTGGCCAAAGAAATCCCGCATGTCCTTCCTTGCCTTCGCGATGATGCCTTGCAGCGCCTGCGAGGCCGGATTGTCGCGACCCTGATTGTCGGGGATCGCGGCGAAGCGCGCCGACGTCTCGACCACCGATTTCAGCGTCAGCGCTCCGCCCGCGTTCTCGAAGAAGACACGTTCACCCGCAAAGGGGCAGCTGTCGACATGCATGAACCGCCCCCGGACCTCGGCCATCAGGCCTTCCCGTTCCTCAATCATCCTGTCAGTCTCCTGAAAACCGTTCCCCTGGCCCGGCGGTTTGCTTGTCACTTCGCGATGGGTCTTGTTCCGGTCCGGACCCGCCGGCCGGGCCGGGGACACCCCGCAGGAACGCCCATGGTGCTATCCCCGGTTGCCGCCGTAGGACTGCACGAACAGCGCCCCCTTCTCCACCCGGTCGTGCGAAAGCCGGCTGAAGTCTTCATCGACCTTGCCCTCATGCAGCCATGCGGCGAGTTCCTCGGCGATCGCCGGTGCAACCTTGAAGCCATGCCCGCTGCCGCCGCAGAAATCGGCATAGCCTTCGAGGCCCTCGCGTGGCCCGACGTACTGATACCAGTCGGCGGCAACGTCATAGAGCGCGGCATAGCTGTGCACCAGCCGCGCACCCTCGAAGGCGGGAATGCGCCGGGTCAGTCGAAGCTGCACATCCTCCTCGAAATCGGCATCGGCGGTGGTCTTGTAGTTGCACGGGTCGACATCGTGGTAATCCTTGGGAAAGCCGCGCCCGACGATAAAGCGCCGCGCCCCCAGCGGGCGGATGTAGATGGCATCGACCGTGTTCGACACCGAGCTTTCCGGAAGCGGCCTGCCGGCGCGAGCCTCCCAGACCGTATCCTGTTCGCGCACACTGCGCATCCGCATCGGGATGCCGGCACTGGCCGCGAGCCCGGCAGCCCAGGGGCCGGCAGCATTGACGACCCAGCCGGCATGTACCGGCCCGGCATCGGTCATCACGCCCACAACCCGGTCGCCCTGTCGCAGGATGGACCGAACCGGGGTGCGAAGCCTGACCTCCGCGCCGTGGTCGCCTGCAGAGGCCAGGAACGCCGCGGTCGCAACTTCGGGATCGGCAAATCCGCCGGCGGGTTCATGCGCGGCGCCGGCCACACCGTCGAGATTCAGCCATGGACAGCGTTCGGCGAGCTCTTCCAACGCCAGCATCGCCGTGTCGATGCCAAGCGCACGCTGCATCGCCACATTGCGCGTCGCCCCCGCGAGGGTCTCGTCCGACGCCAGAAAGTAGTAACCGACGGCGCGGTAGCCCGCGTCGCGCCCAAGCAATTGTTCCGCATCGGCAAAGATCTGCACCGAGCGCAGGGCCAGGCGGGCCATCAGTTCGGTCGAATAATGCTGGCGGACGATGGCGGCCGACAGGTTCGTGCCACCCGATCCCGGTTGCCCCCGTTCGAATACCGCAACCCGCAGTCCCCGGGCCGAAAGGAAATGGGCAAGGCTGGCGCCGGCAATTCCGCAGCCGGCGATGATGACGTCGAAATTCCGGTCCATGAGTGTACTCCGGGTGCAGGACAGAAGGGCGTCCGGTCGGTTCCCGGACACCTTGGGCAAGAAAGGGGGATCCGCCGCGATGGGCGCGCGGCGGATCGGCAGGTCAGATTATTTCAGGGCCTCGACCTCGTCGATCAGCCCCGCACGCCAGTAGCCTTCGGCCTGCCACTGGCGGTTCCTGGCTTCGATGACCTCGACGAACTCGTCGCGCTCGATCTCGGTGACCTCGACGCCGTCGGCGCGAAGCTCGGCCAGCCAGCTTTCGACCGAGGCAGACACCGAGGCGTTGTAGAATTCGCCTGCCTCATTTGCCGCCTCGATCAATGCGTTGCGCTGTTCGTCGCTCAGCGAGGCCCAGACGGTTTCACTGATGCTCATCGGGAGCACCTGCCAGAACTCGTTCCAGATGACGACATGGCTCGCCACCTCGCCGAACTTGAGCGGCACCACGAGGTCCAGAGGCAGCGTAACCGCGTCGACCAGCCCCTGGCGCATGCCGACATAGACATCACCGAGGGGGAGCACGATGGTCGTCGCGCCAAGACCTTCGGGGCCATAGTAGCGGTTGATGACTTCCGACTGCCAGGTGCGCACCCTCAGGTTGCGGAAGTCGTCAAGCCCCGTCATGGGCTTTGTCGAGACAAGCACACGGAACGGCCCCCGGCGCCATGGCACCTCGAGGTTGATCAACCGCTGGTTGCCCTGGGCGATGATCTCTTCCTGGATGCGATCAAAGGTTTCCGACGTCACCCAGGCCTCGAAGTGTTCGCGGCTGGCGAAGGAAAACGGCGTTTCGGCAAGGCGCATGTCGTCCGAGAAATCGCCCCAGAACACCATGCCGTCCATGAACATCTCCTGGATGCCCAGCTGGACGTTGCGAACCTGTTCGGGGCCGCCCCCAAGTTGCGAATTGTGAAACAGCCGGACCTCGATGCCGACGTCCTTTTCGGCAACCAGCTCTGCAAAGCGGTCCATCGCGAGAGCCTGGACACTTGCCGGCGCAACGATGCTGCCCAGGCGCAGAACCACGTCGGCAGCCGCCGCAGGGGTTGCAAGGGCAGCGGCAATCGCCGCCGCACAGATGGCCTTGGAAAAGCACTTCAGTGTCATTGCTGGGTACCTCCTGCTGGTTTTCATTACGGGTTGAGTTCGAGCTTGCGCCGCTCGGGGCGCTGACCGCGAAGCAGCAGAATCAGGCTGCCCAGCGCATCGATCAGGCTTGTGAAGGCAATCAGCGCCGTTGCCGTCGCCAGGGCATAATGCTGCACCGCCAGCGGCAGGCGCAGAAGGGGCGTCAGCACACGCCGCTGAATGTGGATCAGCTTCAGTGTCTCCTGCAGCACCAGGATCATGCATCCGGCTATCGCCAGCTGGATCAACAGCAGCCACAGCGCCTGCAACCGTTCGGGTGCGAGGCCAAACAATGTATCGACAAAGATATCCTCGTTGCGGGAATACAACGCCGCCGCGCCCAGCAGGAAAATCCAGATGAAGGTGATCGTCACCGTCTCCGACACCCGCTGCAGCGGATAGTTGAGCAGATAGCGGCCAGAGATATCGGCCAGCAGCAGCAGCATGCAGATGAAGAAAGCCACCGCGCACAGACCCAGCACCAGCCGCGTCAGCCAGAATGCGACAATGTCCAGCAGGTCATACAGCCGCATCATGTCAGCGCCTCCCGAACATGAGGTCGGGCAGGAACAGCGAAATCTGCGGCACATAGGTAATCAGCATCAGCGTGACAAACAGCGGTAGCAGGAAGGGCAAGGCACCGCGAAACACGCTCCAGACCGACAGGCCCGTGATGTTTGCCATGATCAGCAATCCGACACCCATCGGCGGCGTGATGATGCCGACGAGAAGGTTGAAGATCAGGATGCAGCCAAAATGCACCGGGTCCAGGCCGATCTGCGTGGCCAGTGGCAGCATCACCGGGATCAGGATCAGCATCGCCGGGATCCCTTCGACAAAGCAGCCGACAAGGAACAGGAACAGATTGATCAGCAGAAGCTGCAGCCAGAAGTTCTCGGAAATCAGGAAGAGCAGGCGCACCGCGTCGTTGGCGGCCTGTTCGCGTGTGATCACGAACGACATCACCGACGCGCAGGCGATGATGAACATGATCATCGACGACGCCAGCGTAGCGCGGATGAACGATGCCTTGAGATGGGCGAAGGTCAGGTCACGATACCAGAACGCCGCCACAAGTATCGCATAGACACAGGCCGCGACGCCGGCCTCGGTCGGGGTGATGACGCCGCTGACAATGCCGTAGAGGATGATGAAGGGCGCGCCGATTGCAGGCAGCCCCTCGCGCAGGGCGATACGCCTTTCCTTCCGCGTCGGCAGGACAACCTCCGGCACGTAAAGCCGGCCGGTTCGCGCGCGCCAGTAGACGGTCAGCATCAGCGCTGCGGCAAGCAGCAGCCCCGGCGCCAGCCCGGCCAGAAGCATGCGGCCCACCGACACCTCGGCGCTGATCGCGTAGATGACCGCGATCACCGAGGGCGGAACGAGCGGCCCGATGATGCACGAGGCAAGGGTGATCCCGGCCGCGTCCGGCAGCCGGTACCCGGCACGCCGCATGGCCTCGATCTGCACCCGCCCAAGCCCGGCGGCATCGGCAACCGCAGTGCCCGAGATACCGGCAAAGATCACCGATGCAGCAATGTTGACCTGCATCAGTCCGCCGCGCAGCCATCCCGTAAGCACATTGGCAAACCGGAAGATTCGCATCGTCATGCCGGTTGAGTTCATCAACTCTGCGGCCAGGATGAAGAACGGGATCGCCAGAAACTCGAAGCGCGCGGTCGCGGCGACGATGAATTGTGGAATCACCACCAGCGGCACATTGACCAGAAAGACCAGCGTGACGAGGGTGGCAAACAGCATCGCCAGCGCCACCGGCACTCGAAGGAACAGGAAACCGACGAACATGCCAAGGATGGCAAGCGTGGTCATCCTTCCCGGGCCCCGATGGCACGAGCCTGCGCCGGGTCCAGCCCGTAGAAGTCAGTCGCGGCAGCCTCCGAGACATATCCGTTGCGCAGGTCACGCGCCAACGCTTCCCGGTCGCGCTCGGCCGCCGGCCCGAAACCGCCGCCGCCCGGGGTCTGGACGCTGACCACGCCGCCCCTGGGCACCGTCAGCGTTACCTTTGACGGCAGGTCGCGGCATTCACCGTCGGGATCGAGCACATAGCGCGCAGGCCTGCCTTCGCTTCCGCCGGCAAGGCCCCAGGGCGCGAATCTGCGGCCGTCCGAAAGGATGGTGAAGATGCAGTCGGCATCCGGAAACTGGAAATCCCGCCGCACGCCCAGCCCGCCCCGGAACCGCCCGGCCCCGCCGGAATCGGGGATCAGTTCGTAACGGGCGATGCGGATCGGATAGTTCATCTCGACTTCCTCGATCGGCGCGTTCTCGGTGTTGTGGAGGTTGGTCTGCACCGCGATTGCACCATCGCTTGCAGGACGCCCGCCGCCACCGCCGGCCACCGTTTCCATGTAGCAATAGAACTCGCCGCGCTTCGGATCCTGACCCCCGAAGCCAAGGTTGACGATCAGCGCCTTTCCGGACGCGGGAATCACCTCGGGCAGCGCGGGATGCAGCGCCAGCAGGATGAGCTCGGTCAGTTTCTGGCCCATCTCCCAGCCGCCGACCACGGCCGCGGGGCGCACCGCGGTACAGGCCAGCCCATCCGGCCCAACCACCTCGATGCAGGAAAGGAAACCGGAGTTCAGCGAAATCTCCTGCGACACCAGACTCTTTGCGACGAACGCAAGGCAGCAGCTGGCCATCGCCCGTGTGCAGTTTATCGGCGAGGCGCGCTGTTCCGATGATCCGCTGACATCGACCACGATGCGGCCGCCGCCGATTGAAACGCGAGCCTTCAGTCGCACCGGATCGTCGGAAAAGCCGTCATCGTCGCGGAAGGCCTCGGCCTCCCATGTGCCCTGAGGAAGCCGGTCGATGTCACGTCGCGTCCAGCGCTCGGTATAGGCGATCAACTCGTCGAAGAAGGCCTCCAGCGTATCGGGATCGTATTTCCCGGCGAGCTCCGCGATCCGCCTTTGCCCAACGAAGTTGGCCGACAGCTGCGCGCGCAGATCGCCGTTGGTCTCGCGCCGCGCACGCACGTTTTCGAGCAGGAAACCCAGCACGTTGCGATCGATGTCGCCGCCGACTGCAACGCGCGTGGGTGGGATGATGATACCCTCCTGGAACAGTTCGCGGTTCACCCCGAGACTGGCGGCAGAGGAACCGCCGACATCCACATGATGGGCCATGTTGGCGAGATAGCCGAGCCGGCGGCTGCCCAGGTAGACCGGAGAGATGCAGGTGATGTCATTGAGATGGCTCGCACCGCGATGCGGGTCATTGACCAGAAAGGCGTCGCCCGGCGCCATCCTGTCGGGGCCCCATTCGCGGATCGCCGCCGGCGCGATGGTTGCCATCGAAACCAGATGCGCAGGCTGGGCAAAGGACTGCGCGATGCAACGCAGACCGTTGTCGAAGAACGCGCAGGAAAAATCGGCCCGGGTCTTGATGTTGGTGGAATAGGCGGCGCGGCGGATCGTCAGCGCCATTTCCTCGGTGATGTTGATCAGGGCGTTGCGCAGGACCTCGAAGGTTACCGGGTCCATGTCGGGCCGGGCAATGGCACCATCGGCCGCGTCAGCGGGATTGGTCTGCATGGTTTCTGCCCCCTTCAGCGGAGTCGGACAGCACGATGAGCAGACAGCCGCCGGCATCGACGCGGGCCTCTGCCTTCGGCGGCACGACAATCGTCGTGTCCATCTGCTCGATGATTGCGGGCCCCGCGATACGGTCACCCGCCAGAAGATCCGCGCGCCGGTAGATCGGGCAGTCCGTCGCCGTGTCGAAGACCACCCTGCGCCGGGACGCGGGTTCGGGCCGTTCGCCCGCCGGTCTCGGCGCCAGTTTGCGCAATGTCGGGCGGTCAACCCGCCCGACCGCGGTCACGCGCAGATTCAGCAGCGCCGTGTCTTCGGTGGCGCTGCCAAAGCCGTAGGCGCGTTCATGCTCGGCCCGGAATGCGGCATCGATCTCTGCCGGGCCGTCGTGCCCCGGCTCGACGGGTATGCGCAGCGGATAGTTCTGCCCGCGATAGCACACCTCGGCCTCGCATATCACCGACATGCACGACCCGGAAACATGTTCGGCCGCCAGCAGGCCACGGCCTGCCTGGGTAAGTTCGGCAAGCAGCCCGTCAAGCCAGCCACGCTCGATCTCGGCGAGCGGGCGGAAGACCGAGCGCACGGTCTCGTGCTTGATGTCGGCCGCCAGCAACCCAAGAGCAGAGTTCAGGCCTGGCGTCGGCGGCACCAGCACTGCGGGAATGGCCATGTCGCGGGCAATCGCTGCCGCATGCACCGGCCCTGCCCCGCCAGATACAACCAGCGTGTATTCCCGCGGATCGATTCCGCGACGAACCGAAATCAGCTGGAGTGCGGCGATCATCTTGGCGTTGGCGATCTCGATGATCATCCGCGCCGCGGACTCCGCATCCAGCCCAAGCGGCCGGGCGATGCGCTCATCGATTGCGGCATGTGCCGCCTCGGCCTGTATCTTCAGCGCTCCCCCGAGGAAGAAATCCGGGTTCAGCCGGCCCAGGACCAGATTCGCATCGGTAATGGTGGGTTCGTTCCCGCCCTGACCATAGCAGACCGGTCCCGGCACCGCCCCGGCGCTTTGGGGGCCCACTGCCAGCGCACCGCCCGGGTCGATCGCGGCGATCGATCCGCCGCCGGCGCCGATCTCGACCAGGCTCACCACCGGCAACTTGACCGGATAGCCCTGGCCGCGGGCAGCGGTGGAATGCGGCACCATGGCGGCGCCGACCTCGAATTCCTCGGCAAGTGCCGGCGTACCGTCCTGCACGAGTGCGGCCTTGGCCGTGGTACCGCCGATGTCGAGCGCGAGGATGCGCCGCCCGATGTCCGGATCCGAGAAGTCTTCGGCGACGAAGGCCGCGCCGATCACGCCAGCGGCAGGCCCGGATTCGACCAGATGCACCGGAAGCCGCTTGGCGGTATCCGAGGTCATGATGCCGCCACTGGACGTCATCAGATGCAGCGGGGCCGACAGCCCCAGATCGGCAAGCCGTGTCTCCAGCCTCGCCAGATAGGGCGCGACCCTTGGCACCAGCACGGTGTTGACGACTGCGGTGCTTGTCCGGGGGTATTCGCGATACTCGGGGCACACGCCGGAGGACGTGACCACGTCGATCCCGGGCGCGACCTGCCGGACGATTTCGGCCGCGCGGCGTTCGTGGGTCGGGTCACGGTAGGCGTGCAGGAAAGCTATGGCGATGGCTTCGGCACCCGCTGCCACCAGGCGCCTTGCGGCCGCGGCAGTGGCCTCTTCATCCAGCGGCACCAGCACCTCGCCTTCGGGGCCAATCCGCTCGGGCACTCCGGCGGTCATGTGACGCGGGACAAGTGGCGTCGGCTTGGAATACGCCAGTTCGTAAAGCGACGGCCGGGTCTGATAGCCTATCTCCAGGACGTCGGAAAAGCCCGCCGAGGTGATCAGCCCCGCCCTAGCCCCCTGCCCCTGAATGATCGTGTTGGTTGCAACGGTGGTCCCGTGGACCAGGAAACCGACCGCCGCCGGCGCAACACCAAAGCGCGAGAGAGCAACGTCGAGACCGTGCAGAAAGCCCTCGGACGGATCGGAAGGCACCGTCGGCACCTTCACCACCTCGACGTTTCCGTCAGCCTCGTCCAGAAGCACGACATCGGTGAAGGTACCGCCGATGTCCACGCCAATGCGAAAGCCGGCACTTCGGGATTCGTGTCGAGGCTGATCCATGCATCCCCCCGCAGCAGCACTGGCCGTTTGCGCGCGTTCTGCGCCGCAAAGAAAAGGTTAGCAGTCGGTCAACAAGGCGAATAGCGAAAAAATCGATGTTTGAAGCATTCCGGAAATCGATCATTCCGGAGGCGGGTTGGCCGGGGCCAGGATCAGCCCGGACCGGCGCGAGGTTCCCGAAAAGTCAGACAACCGCAACGCAGCCTCGACCATCGGAGCGACCCAGTCGGACGGTGCATCGACATGGTGCATGATCGAATAAGGCACCGAAGGAAGCGGCGGGTCCGAAGGAATGCTGCGCAGCCGTCCGGCCGCCACCAGGGGCGCAAAACTCGCTTTCGGCAGATAGCTGATGCCAATCCCCGAGGTGATCAGCCCGGCGATCGCAAGCAGGCTGTTGCACGCCACACTGCGTTCGAAGCGGAAATCGTGGCGGCGAAGCCAGGCCTCTATCCAGGCACCGGATCCGGACTGGGAACCCTGCGAAATGAAGGTGACCGGCATCCGTCGGTGATTTCCGAGCCTCTGAACCTCCGGATGGACGGCGGCCGCGCTCATCCAGACATTGCTGACCTCGTCGATCTGCACCGAATGCACATTCCTGTCATGAAAGGCCCCCGGCAGGATTGCGAAGTCGAGGCCGTGCTGCTGCAGGCGCGTGAAGATCGCGCGACCAAGGTCGACTTCGGTCCGGATGTCCAGATCGGGGTAGGCATCGCGCAGATGCCTGACCAGCGCGGGAAGCCACGTCATCGCAACCAGTTCGGTCACGCCGATCCGCAAGGGCCGGCGTCGCAGGCGCTCGGAGTTGGAAATCTGTGCGATCTCGGTGCCGATATCGAGCATGGATTGACCGAGTTCCAGAAGCCTGCTGCCCTGTTCGGTCAACCTGGCCGACCGGTAGGAGCGGTCGAAAACCGCAAAACCCACCTCTCGCTCCAGTTCCTGAATGCGCTTGGATACCGTTGACTGTGTCATGTTCAACCGTGCCGCGGCACGCTGGAACGACCCCGTCTGCACGATCCAGATCAGTGTTTCCAGTTGTTTGAGCGTGACCATGTCGGCGCCTGGATGCATGTTTTTGAGTGCACCTGAGAACTGACCCGGCATCGCCACCGGGATTTGACCCACCTCGATGTTATCTTCCGCCCGTCATGATCGCGTCAATGCTGCTGCATGGCTACTGGCACAATCCAGAGAGGCAGCGAAGGACTCGCTGGGCAAGCTCCTCCGAAGAATCAAAAAGCAGATCGATCAGCTTCTCGACCGGATCGTGGAAGCCAGCCAGCCGGTGATCCGGCTTACGAGACGAAGGTCTTGCAGCTGGAGCGCGAGCAGCGCCTGGTGGAGGAAGAGCCGCTTTCAGTCGGCAAACCAAGGCACACCCTGGAGGAGTCGTTCGAACTCGCCCATGAAATCCTGTCAGGCCTTTGTATCAGAAAGAGAAATTACTGCCTGAAGTGGAAGAGAGCAGTGCTCGGATCGGCCTTTCTGGAGCCCATCAGCCATTGCAGGATGCAAGCTGCTCGAAACCCGAAAACAGCATTGCCTTTCAAGGTCTTGGCAGACCTGCGCGCAGGATAATGTTGAGATGGCGCACCCGGGAAGATTCGAACTCCCGACCCCCAGATTCGTAGTCTGGTGCTCTATCCAGCTGAGCTACGGGTGCACTCACGGGGTGAAGTAACGGCCGGCGCGGGCCAATGCAAGGGGCGAATTGGCAGAAATCGCAGCGCCCCATCTGCAACCGACTCCGCAGCCGGGTTCCGGCCAACGTGGCATTCGCGGACAGGATCGCAAGCCCGGCCGCATGGCGACATGCAAGCCTGACAAAGCCACGTCAAGCCGTTCCGTGGTCGTGCATCCGGTCCGGATGCGCCGGCGGTTGCCAATCGTGCAAGGCCCCCGCCGCAGGGCGGAATGTTTCCACCCGCAGCGGGTGGCATCTGGCAGCATCGCTGGAATGCTCTGCCCCGCAGTCCCCGCCGGGACAGGCCGAAAGCACGCCGAGCAGGTCGATCTCGGCGAAGAATTCGATGAAGTCACCGGGCCGGGCGGGTGTTGCCTTCATGAAATAGCGCCCTTCATCGGCGGTGAAGCCGGTGCACATGAAGACGTTGAGCACGTCATGCACATGCGCCTCGGCGGCCTTTTCCGAAAGGCCTGTCTCGGCGGCCAGCGCGCGGGCAAGGTTGGAATGGCAGCAGTGGTGATAGGTCCTGCCGGTCAGCAGACGATGGGTGTAAGGGTCGCAGCGGGTACCGATGACATCATGCACGCGGCCGCCGTGCGGGTCGGTGCCGTACCAGTCGAGCGTATCCTCGATCACCGTTGCCATCGGCCGCAGATGCGGAAGGCATGACCACATGCGGTCGCCCACCCGCAGATGGGTTCCGTGCAGCGCCCGCGTCTTGCCCGAATAGAAGTGTTCGGAAAGATCGGCGGCGGCAAAGAGGTTGAGATCGCCAACCTGCGGGCCATCGACGATCGCGATGCGAAATATCTGCCCGGCCGAGACGCGAAAGGCACGGCCCTCGCGGGCGGGCACGATCACTTCGGCCAGGCGCGTGGCCCCGGCACGGGCCGCACGGTAAAGCGCGAGGTCGGGCGCCGGCAGACCGCCGGTCGGATAGCAGATGACCGGCGCCACCGCCCTGCGGGCGTCTGCATCGGCCGGGGGGGTGCTGGCGCGTGACATGGCAAGCTCCGGTTCGCACTGAGGCAGCGCCTGCCGGCATGGTTCGCCGGCCCGCTCTGCCGTTGCCGCAACGAGGGCCGGATGAACACCATCGGCAGACACGCCCCCGATGGCGGGAAGCGCGCCCTATCCCCCCGTATGGCTCATGTGACGGCTGACCTGGCCATCGATCTTCTGGCGCGAATAGTCGAAATCATGGCCCTTCGGCTTGCGGGCGATGGCGGCGCGGATCGCGTCTTCCAGCACCGCGTCAT
>SKWP01000347.1 GCA_007128865.1 Paracoccaceae bacterium | reverse complement strand
CGCGCTTGAGCTTGCCGCGGAACATCTCGCGCGTGGGCGGCCGCGCGTCCTCGCCCGCGATGGCCGATATCACCCGCTCTTCGGCGTTGGCATGGGCACGGGCGCGGACCTCTTCGCGCATATGGTCGCGGGTCATCGCCACCGCGGCGTCGGCAAGGTCGCGGATGATGCTTTCCACGTCACGCCCGACATAGCCGACCTCGGTGAACTTGGTTGCCTCCACCTTGATGAAGGGCGCCCGCGCCAGCCTGGCCAGCCGCCGGCTGATCTCGGTCTTGCCGACGCCGGTGGGACCGATCATCAGGATGTTCTTCGGATAAACCTCGTCGCGGATGTCGTCGGGCAGCTGCTGCCGCCGCCAGCGGTTGCGCAGCGCCACGGCGACGGCGCGCTTGGCGTCCTTCTGGCCGATGATGAAGCGGTCAAGCTCCGAGACGATCTCGCGCGGGGTCAGGTCGGTCATGGGCGGGCTTTCTGTTGTTCGCGTTCACTTACGCATCCGGATCGTCGAGTTGAAGGGGCTGCGGCCGGCCGCCACCGGATTTCCGCGGCGGTCCGGGCATTCGGGACGATTCTGCGGGAGACCGGGCCATCACGGCGCTCCGGGGGCGGCCGGCCGGGTAGAGCGCCGGCCTGGCAGGCAATTGCCCAAAACGGTCGCAATCGGCCACCATCAGAGGCCACCGGGCCGGCCGGTGGCCGCAAACGGGGTGACAGCTGCGCCTTGCGTTCCCATATTCCATGGCAGGGCCGAGCGCGTCGGCCCGGCAATGCGCCGACACCATAAGGGAGAAACGCATGAAACCGCACATCACCGACCGTCCCCGCAGCCCGACCCCGCAGCGCATGAGGCGCTATCTCGAGATCGAGCGTGCATCCGGCCAGCACCCGGCCGTGCGGGCGCTGATCAAGCGCCCCAAGCCGTCTGACGGACCGCGCCGGACACCGCAGTTCCTGCGGATTGCGCGCGGTTACTCTGCCTGACCACCCTCATTCCTGTGGGCCCGGGCCTGGTGCAGGAACCCCGCCGGCAAAGGGGATGCCCTGCGCGGGCGTTGATGCAGATACCTGCCATTGCGGGCGCAAGGCGTTGCGTGCCCTCGCAATCATGCCCTTTCGGGTAAACGCTTCGGCGGCCGATGTCGGGGGCCGGGCGCACAGGGCCGAGCGGCCGCATGAATCAGGGTCCGCAACAGCGTATCGGTGTGGGTGCGGCCCGTCCGACCCGGCAAATCACAGGTGCCGGACCGCTCAGCCAGCCGCTGAATTACCCCCTTCGTCCTCGGGCAGCAGGAAATGCAGCCGGTTGCATGAGCCAATACGCCGATAGCTCAGGTTGCGGGCCAGGGCGTGGATCAGGAACCAGCCGAAACCGCCTTCGGGAAGGTCATCGGTGCAGGTTCCGCACGCGGGCAGGGTGCCGGGTGGCAGGGTGGACCGCGGCATCCTGCGACCGTTGTCGCGCAGCGTGACGCAAAGGCCGGCGGCGCACCGGTCGATATCGAGTGCAACAAGACCGGGACGGTCCGCAAAGGCATGTTCGACGATGTTGTTCATTGCTTCGGCAAGGGCAAGTTCGGCCACCTCCCTTGCATCCTGCCCCACGCCATCGGCGGCCAGCCGGGCCGACACCCTTTGCAATGCTCCACGCACGGCCTCGGTCTCGCCGACAAGGCGCAACCGGATCAGCGGCCTGCTTTGCCCGGCCGGGGGCGGATGCTGCCCGTTCAGATGGCAGGGCGGCATCGATGCAAGGCGCTGTCGCATCGCTTCAGCCGCCATGCTGGTGCATCCGCGTGGCGGGTGAGGCCGGCACTTCCTCGTGCACTGTAAAGACACGGTCCATCCGGGTCAGGCGAAAGACGCGGGCAACCGGCTGGGTCAGCCCGGCAAGCTCAAGCTGGCGATCCGGCGCGCAGAGTTTCATCACCGCGACCAGCGCGCCCAGCCCGCTGCTGTCGAGAAATGTCACTGGCGTCATGTCCAGCACCACGCGGCGCCGATCGCCCGTTTCGGCCAGCGCGCGGCGCATGGCTTCCTTGAACTGGATCGCCGCGGCGGCATCGATCCGTGCCTGTGCGGGCCGGACAAGCAGGAAGTCTTCGTGCATCGAGGTTTCAAGCTGCATGGTCTGCCCCGTTTTCTGTCTGCAGGCAGGCTAGCCATCGAAGGTTACCGGAGGATGAGCGCGCGCCGGGGGGGGTTGCAGCTGAACACCGCAGGGGCCAATTGAGGGCGCATGTCCGATGATCGCGCCGATTACCCCGCCCTGGCCGCCCGAATCGCCGCGCTTTGCGAGGGCCAGACCGACACCATCGCGCTGATGGCAACGCTGGCCTGCGAGCTGCATCTTTCCGATGCCCGGTTCGACTGGACCGGGTTCTATCGCGTCGTCGCGCCGGGGTTGCTGCGCATCGGCCCCTATCAGGGTGGCCACGGCTGCCTTGAGATTCCCTTCGATCGCGGTGTCTGCGGTGCGGCGGCGCGCACGGGTGCGGTTCAGATCGTCCCGGATGTAGCGGCGTTTCCCGGTCACATCGCCTGTTCGTCCAGCACCCGTTCCGAAATCGTGCTGCCGGTTCGCAATGCCCGCGGCACGCTGCTGGGGGTGCTCGACATCGACAGCGACCGCCCCGCGGCCTTTGGCGAAACCGATGCGGTGGCGCTGGCCGGCATTCTTGGCCCGGTCTTTGCTGCGGCAGGGCCGGCCTGAATGGCCGGTGATGCGGCGCAGCGGCCGGACGGCGGCGACCCGGGGGCAGGCTATGCGCCGCCCGATGACCCGCTTGCGGTGCTGCATGTCGACCATGCGCTGCTGGTCCTGGACAAGCCCGCCGGCCTGCTTTCGGTTCCCGGGCGGGGGCCGGAACTGGCCGACTGCCTGCTTTCGCGGGCGCAGGCGGCCTTTCCCGAGGCGCTGCTGGTGCACCGGCTGGACCGGGATACATCGGGTGTAATGGTCTTTGCGCTGAACCCGGCCGCACAACGCCATCTGGGCCTGCAGTTCGAGAAACGCCATGTGCGCAAGGCCTATGTCGCCCGTGTCGCCGGCCATCTGCGGCCCGCACGGGGCACGGTCGATCTGCCGCTTGTGGT
>SKWP01000462.1 GCA_007128865.1 Paracoccaceae bacterium | reverse complement strand
GCATATCGTCGCCCGTTTTGTCGTTGCAGCCGATGCGGCCGGCGACGACGTGCCGTTCTAGCAAGCTGCTGAAAACGGCAACCGGGCAGTTCCCGGCGAGAAAACTGTTCCTGTTCCGCCGCCCGGACCGAGGCGGGAAGGGACGCGCCCGGTCGCCATTGGAGCGCCATCGCTCCGCGCGACAATGGCGACCGGAGGGCGCGTCGGAACGCCGGAACAAGGCACTTTATGCCTGCCAAGCCCCTCCAACCGTTGTACTATTTTCGGCGTTGCAATGCGCCCTCGTCGTGCCGGAGGCGCGCCTTCGGCGTGGCCCGGTGGCGCTGCGTGCGATCTGTCCCGCTATGCGCCTGATCATGCCCGCGCCGGGCAGCGCAAACGGGAAACTCATGTCGGGGGTTCAAGGCACCGTCAGCGCACCAGAAACACCGAGATGTCGGCCTGCGCGGCCAGCCTTCCGCCGTGGCTGCCGAAGATGCGTTCGGCAAAGCCGGGCACGCGGGTTGCCATCACGATCAGGTCGGCACCGATCTCATGGGCGTGGGCAAGGATGCGGTCATCCATTTCGGTCTGCGGATCGCCGGTGACCAGCACATGCGAGGCCACATCGAGCCCAAGCCTTCCGGCCCAATCCCCGGCCCATGCCTTCAGCTTTTCGCCGAATTCGGCCGGATTATGCGCCGCGGCGCCCGGCAGGGCGGCGGTTACGCCGACAACATGCAGCCGCGCCCCCCGTGCCCTGGCCAGAT
The DNA here is from genome assembly GCA_007128865.1 of Paracoccaceae bacterium. Classification (GTDB taxonomy): domain Bacteria; phylum Pseudomonadota; class Alphaproteobacteria; order Rhodobacterales; family Rhodobacteraceae; genus Rhodobaculum. Next base: position 2,349 of record SKWP01000462.1, on the reverse strand, counting down.
CGCCGGCCGTGACCATCGCCTTTTCGAGCTGGTCGGCATGCTCCAGATCCACCGGGATCAGTATGGTTGCGTACATTGCGCGCCTCCTTGCTGTGGCCGTGTTTCCTCCGCAGTGCCTGGCAGCGCCCCTGCGCCGCGTCGTTGAAGCAGATCAAGGCGGTGCCGAATCGGCCCGCCGACCCCTACATGTTGGGGTAGTTGGGCCCGTCGCCGCCCTGCGGCGTTACCCAGTCGATGTTCTGGCTCGGATCCTTGATGTCGCAGGTCTTGCAGTGCACGCAGTTCTGGAAGTTGATCACGAAACGCGGCGCGCTGCCTTCCTCGGCCACAACCTCGTAAACCCCGGCGGGGCAGTAGCGCTGCGCCGGTTCGGCGTATTCGGGCAGGTTGACCGCAATCGGCACCGAAGCGTCGCGCAGCGTCAGATGCGGCGGCTGGCTTTCCTCGTGGTTGGTAAAGGAAAAGGCGACATTGGTCAGCCGGTCAAAGCTCAGCTTGCCGTCCGGCCTGGGATAGTCGATCGGCCTGAAGTCCTTGGCCTTGCCGGTTGCCGCGGCGTCGGTCTTGCCGTGGCTCATGGTGCCGAACAGCGAAAACCCCAGCGTGTTGGTCCACATGTCGAACCCGCCCAGCCCCAGCGACGGCAGCAGGCCCCAGCGCGACCACATCGGCTTGACGTTGCGAACCCGGCGCAGGTCGCGCCCAACCGGGCCGTCGCGCAGCGCAGCCTCGTAGCCGGTCAGTTCGTCGCCCGAACGCCCTTCGGCGATGGCATCCACGGCGGCATCGGCCGCGGCGATACCCGACAGCATGGCGTTGTGGTTGCCCTTGATGCGCGGCACGTTGACCAGCCCCGCCGAACAGCCCAGCAGCACGCCGCCGGCAAACACCGGCTTCGGGATCGACTGCCAGCCGCCTTCCGAAATCGCCCGCGCGCCGTAGGCCACGCGCTTGCCGCCTTCCAGCAGCCCGGCAACCATCGGGTGATGCTTGAAGCGCTGGAACTCCATATAGGGGAACAGATGCGGGTTTTCGTAGTTCAGATGCACCACGAAACCGATCAGGATCTGGTTGTTCTCGAAATGATAGATGAACGACCCGCCGCCGGCATTGCCGCCCAGCGGCCAGCCCATGGTGTGGATGACCGTACCCTCGCGGTGCCTTTCGGGGTCGATCTCCCATATCTCCTTCATGCCGAGGCCGAATTTCTGCGGATCGCGGCCCTTCGACAGGTCGAGCCGCGCCATCACCTGCTTTGAAAGCGATCCGCGCACCCCTTCGGCAAGGAATACATACTTGCCGTGCAGCTCCATGCCGGGTTCATGGTTCGGCCCCGGTGTGCCGTCGGCGTTGCGCCCGAATTCGCCGGCCACGACGCCGCGCACCCGGTCGCCGTCCCAGACGATTTCCGATGCCGCCATGCCGGGGAAGATCTCGACCCCCAGCGCCTCGGCCTGTTCGGCCAGCCAGCGGCAGACATTGGCCATGCTGACGATATAGTTGCCGTGGTTCGACATCAGCGGCGGCATCGGCCAGTTCGGCACCCGCAGCGCCCCGGCCGCGCCGAGCATGTAGAAGCGGTCCTTGCGCACCGGCACCCGCACCGGGGCGCCGCGCGCCTTCCAGTCGGGGATCAGCGCATCGAGCCCGCAGGGGTCCAGCACCGCGCCCGAAAGGATATGCGCGCCCACCTCCGAGCCCTTTTCCAGGACCACCACATCCAGATCGGGCGCGCGCTGCTTGAGGCGGATCGCGGCCGAAAGGCCCGCCGGCCCCGCCCCGACGATGACCACGTCGTATTCCATCGCCTCGCGTTCGATCTCTGGCATCGCGTCCCTGCCCCTTGCTTCCCCCGGTTGCCTGCCCGGCCACCCCAGCCCTAGCCGGAACCGCAACGCGGCGTCAATCGGCCGGGGTGCGGCGCTGCGCTGCATGCCGGCCTGCCTGCGCGGCTGCTTGCCCCGCGCGGGGGCTTGGGCTAGACGGGCGGCGCAACAGCAATCGGGGCCGGGCAGATGGCAGGCAAGAAGGGCCAGCGGCGGCCGCGGGCCGAGACACCGAAGGGTTTTCGCGATTACTTCGGCGCCGAGGTGACCGAACGCCAGCAGATGCTGGCGCGCATCGCCGAAGTCTATCACGCCCACGGCTTCGAGGCGCTGGAAACCAGCGCGGTCGAGACGGTGGAGGCGCTGGGCAGGTTCCTGCCCGATGTGGACCGCCCCAACGAAGGCGTCTTTGCCTGGCAGGAGGATGCCGGGGCCGAACGGCCCGGCGACTGGCTGGCGCTGCGCTATGACCTGACCGCGCCGCTGGCCCGGGTGGCGGCGCAGTACCGCAACGACCTGGCCT
>SKWP01000093.1 GCA_007128865.1 Paracoccaceae bacterium | reverse complement strand
TCATTGGTGTTGGTGGCCCCCGCAAGGGGATGCCTGTCGGGCTTCGGCCAGAGGACAACGCCCTTCAGAACCGTGAAGGAGATCAGAGGTGACCAAACGCACCGCTGCCAAATACAAGATCGACCGCCGCATGGGCGAAAACATCTGGGGCCGCCCGAAGTCCCCGGTCAACCGCCGCGAATATGGCCCCGGCCAGCACGGCCAGCGCCGCAAGCAGAAACTGTCGGACTTCGGCACCCAGCTGCGCGCCAAGCAGAAGCTCAAGGGGCATTACGGCGACCTGACCGAAAAACAGTTCCGCCGCATCTATGCCGAGGCCGAGCGGCTGCGCGGCGACACCGGCGAGATGCTGATCGGCCTGCTGGAACGGCGCCTCGATGCCGTCGTCTACCGCGCGAAATTCGTGCCGACCGTCTTTGCCGCGCGCCAGTTCGTCAACCACGGCCATGTCACCGTGAACGGCAAACGGGTCAACATCCCCTCCTACCGGGTCCGGGAAGGCGACGTGATCGCGGTGCGCGAAAAGTCGCGCCAGCTTGCCCTGGTGCTGGAGGCCGCCGGCCTGCCCGAGCGCGACGTGCCCGATTACATCGAGGTGGATCATTCCAAGATGACCGCCACCTTCCTGCGCACGCCATCGCTGGGCGATGTGCCCTATGCCGTGCACATGGAACCGAACCTGGTCGTGGAATACTACGCCAAGAACGGCTGATCCTGCGCAACCGCCAGGACCGGGCCGCATCCCGCGGGGTGCGGCCCTTTTGCATTCTGCGCCTCTGCGTCTTCGGCGCGGGCTGCCCGCCGCCGGGGCATTGCAAATCGGCAACGGCCCTGTGACCTTGATGGCCCTTGCTGCAACGGTCGGCGGGAACCCGCTGGTGTTGGTCAGGCAACAAAGCTAGAACACCCCCGCAAGGGGAGCTGCCATGCCCAACGACATTCGCCCGCAACCCGGGATTCTTGATATTGCGCTCTACCGGGGCGGTGAATCGTCCATTCCCGGCCTCAGGGAGGCGGTCAAGCTTTCCTCCAACGAAAACCCGCATGGCCCGTCCGACCGGGCGATGGAGGCGTTCCGCCGCGCCGCCCACAGCCTGCACCGCTATCCGTCCACCGACCATGCCGCGCTGCGCGCCGCGATCGGCAGCGTCCACGGGCTGGATGCCGAACGCATCATCTGCGGCGCCGGTTCGGACGAGATCATAACCTTTCTCTGTCAGGGCTTCGCCGGCCCCGGCGACGAGGTCATCCATACCGAACACGGCTTTCTGATGTACCGCATATCGGCGCTCGCGGCCGGTGCCACGCCGGTAGCGGTGCCCGAAGCCGACCGCACCGTGGATGTCGATGCGATCCTTGCCGCCTGTTCGCCGCGCACCCGGCTGGTGTTCGTGGCCAATCCCGCCAACCCGACCGGCACCATGCTGCCCGCGGACGCGCTCGAAAGGCTGGCCGAAGGGCTGCCGCCGCAGGCGATTCTGGTGATCGACGGCGCCTATGCCGAATACGCCGAAGGCTGCGACGGCGGTGCGGCGCTGGCCGGCACGCGCCCGAACGTGGTGATGACCCGGACCTTTTCAAAGATCCACGGGCTTGGCGGGCTGCGGATTGGCTGGGGATACGGCCCCGCCGACATCATCGATGTGCTCAACCGTCTGCGCGGCCCCTTCAACCTGTCGACCGCCCAGCAGGATGCCGCGGAAGCCGCGATCCTGGATCGCGACCACACCGAACGCTGCCGGAACGACAATGCGCGCATGCGCGCCTGGCTCACCGCGGCGCTGAACGAGATCGGCGTGGCCTGCGACGAAAGCCATGCCAATTTCGTGCTCGCCCGTTTCGCCGATGCAGCCGAGGCCGAGGCCTGCGACGCCCATCTCAAGACCCAGGGCCTGATCGTGCGCCGTGTCGGCGGCTACGGCCTGCCGCAGTGCCTGCGCATCACCGTGGGTGACGAACCCTCCTGCCGGCGTGTGGTGCACGCGATTGCCCAGTTCCGGGGGCTGCGCTGATGCCGATCTACCGGCGCGTTGCGCTGCTTGGGCTGGGGCTGATCGCCGGCTCCATGGCGCTGGCCATGCGCCGCGGCGGTCTGGCCGGCGAGATCACCGGCACCGCCCGCAGCGCCGAAACCCGCGCCATTGCCAAGGAACTGGGCCTGTGCGACCGGGTGTACGATACCGCGGCCGAGGCCGTGGCCGGCGCCGATCTGGTGGTGCTGGCGGTGCCGATCGGGGCCATGGGCGCGCTGGCCGCCGAAATCGCCCCGCATCTGGAACCCGGCGCCACCGTCACCGATGTCGGATCGGTCAAGCGCGCGGTGATCGAGGCCGTCGCGCCGCATATCCCCGAGGCTGTGCATTTCATCCCCGGCCATCCGCTGGCGGGAACCGAACATTCGGGGCCGCGCTCGGGCTTCGCGGAGCTGTTCGACAATCGCTGGTGCATCCTGACCCCGGCCGAAGACGCAGACCCGCAGGCAGTGGACCGCCTGCGCCGGCTGTGGGAAGCCATGGGCGCCCATATCGACTGCATGGATGCTGCCCATCACGATCTGGTGCTGGCGGTGACCAGCCATACGCCGCATCTGATCGCCTACACCATGGTCGGCGTCGCCGATGATCTGCGCCGCGTCACCGACAGCGAGGTGATCAAGTATTCTGCCGCCGGGTTTCGCGATTTCACCCGCATCGCCGCGTCCGATCCGACCATGTGGCGCGACGTGTTCCTGACCAACAAGGACGCGACGCTGGAAATCCTCGGCCGCTTTACCGAAGAGCTTTTCGCGCTGCAAAGGGCCATCCGCACCGGTGACGGCGACCATCTGCACGCCTATTTCACCCGCACCCGGGCGATCCGCCGCGGCATCGTCGAGGCCGGGCAGGATGTTGACGCACCCGACTTCGGGAGGGTAAAGGCCGGAAGATGATCCGGCTTTTCCTTTGGTCGACGGCAACGCTCGCCCTCGGCATCGCGGCGGCGGGGGCGCATGCGCCGGCCAGTTCGCCGCTGCCCGAACCGCGGGCGCTGGCAGCACCGGCCGAGGCCACGCCGCGCGCATCCCCAGCGCCACGCGCACAAACCCCGCCATCGGGCGCCG
>SKWP01000258.1 GCA_007128865.1 Paracoccaceae bacterium | reverse complement strand
CCATGCGCTCGTCAGCTTGCTTTGCGGCCATGGCCGGTTCCAAACCCTCAAGGAGACCCGTGGAGTAGCCCTGCCACGTTATGGCTTCCGGTACGTCGACAAGGTCGACCAGTTCCGCGGCCACCTCACCGAGCCGCATCCGCCGCAATTCCGCCTCTTGTAGAATGTCCAAGGCAAGATCGAGGATGTTCTCATAGGCAAGGCGCATGAGATCACATGCCTGATAAAGCGCCCACATGCTGCGAACGTCCTCGGTCGCGTGAACAGGCGCGACCGCATGATGACCAGCGCCGAACCATTCCCATTTCACGACCTCGGCGCGCGGCACCTCCTTCGTGGCGTCAATGAGTTGCAGAAGCATGAGTGCCGTGGATCGTCGAAGCCTGTCTGAGGCAGTTGCTGGCGACGCTGGCGACAGGCGACCAAGCAAGACCTGGACGAGCAATCGATGTTCGGCGCTGCCTGCGAGGATCTCGGAGGGCTGCATTGGTGCCATCCGGTCGAGCTCGCCTAGCGTCACGGTGCCAGCGCTCACGCACCCCATGAAGACAGTTCCGAGTTCGCCGATCTCCGAGGCGAAAGCCTCTGCCAATGGAAGCGCGCGGTTCGTACACACCGCGATCGGGTTCCGATCATCGCCGAGTGTGATCAGGCCCATCTCGAACATCTGCGTGGCATAGATGCCACCGAATGCACCCCCCTTGTTGCGCAGGTAGCGCTGGCCGACATCCGTTTCAGGATCAGCCCCGACGGAAAAGTCGATGATCGTCGCCGGATTGTTGGGGGCATCGCCCAGTTGCTTTTGTGCCCAATCAATCCCTGCAACGCCTAGTTCAGTCGATCCGCGCGCAGCAATCAGGGCAAAGAGGGTCTCACAGCGCCGCTGGAACGCCCGGAAGGCAACGGGGTCGGTGTCTCCCTTCTCCCTCGCGTAGACTTCAAGCATCCAGACAAAGAACGAGTAATACCTGAAGCGAAGCGTGATGGTGCTGATGCCGGGCAGCAGGGATTGATAGATCGCTTCGATGGGGCGCTGCATTCCAAGGGGATCGAGGCCGCCATCCTGGCCGAGTTCAGTCCATTCAGGGAAGCCCGGCCCAAAATCCTTCATCGTCAATCCACCGTCTAGAGAAGCGCGGGTGGATGATGGCGGCAACCGGAACCGCGCGCAACTGCGAGTTGCCTGCCGCCGTCCGATGTGATCCGCACCGCCACAGCGATCCTACTGCCCCTTCTGTACATCCGCCTCGAAGCGGAACGGGGTGGGCGCGCGGCCGAGCGGCTTGATGTCCTTGAGAAACGCGATGCCATCAACCGCCATATGCTCGATGCCGCCGCCCACCGCCCTCATGATCGGGACGCTTTGGCTGAGCGGCTGCACGATGGGCAGTTCTGACATCGGGCCGCCCTGCCCGCCCGTGGTCGCGCACAGCGCCGCCGATGAGGTAGAGGCTTTGCCGGAGCGGCGGTATCGTTCGCATGCTCTACGACTGCGCTGCCCTGCGCAAACAGGCTCCAGCGTGCAGATCATCGATCCGTTCAATGGATCGGCTCTGCCCCACAGCACTTCTTGAACTTGCGGCTGGAACCGCAAGGACAGGGATCGTTGCGTCCGACCTTGGCGCGCGCGGTAGGGACACCCGGCAGATTGGCAGGACCCTGCGCCCTTCCCTGCGCCTTAACCCAGGCATTCAGGTTCGCGACCAGATCGGGGATCATGTCGGGCGCCATCGCATCGAGTTCCCGGATCGCATCAGCGCCCAGTTCGGACCCGCCTTCGGCAATGTCATGCAGCGCCAGAAGCATGGGGATGCTGGAGGCGATCTCCTCGTCGCGGCTTTCAACCGTGGCCTCCCAGGCCTCGGGGCGCAGTTGCATCGCGCGCTCGAAGCCCGTGATCCATGGCTCCCACATGAGATCACCCGTCAGGGGGTCGTGGTCATAGACGGCCTCGTACTGGGTGGGCGTCTTCGCTAGACCGCGCGCGACGCGATGGTAATGCGCCATCACCGCGTCCAGCGTCGCTTTCGCCTGCCCCATGTCGTCGAAGTGCGGAGCGATCTCGTCGCCCCACACGATAGGCAGCCATTCGCTGGGCAGGATCATTTCGGGGCAGACGAGAATGCCCGCGACGAACCCGTCGAATTCGCTCAGCAGCATGCCGTCATTTTCGGGCGGCAACGCGATCAGGCATTCGGAAAGCTGGTTCAACTGTCTCTGACTATGGCCCATGGCGCGATCACCCTTCTTTCCGTCGTTGCATGGTGCGCGTGACCCAATCCGCGCCGCCATAAGTCACGGCGTAGATCAGCACTTCCGCAGCTTCGTCGTCCACCACGAAGGCGATGACGGCTTTTCGCCCGGCCGGGATGCCACGTAGTCCGGGGGCGATTTCGGTGCGAAGACTGCCTTTGTGCGGCGTCGCCTTCAGCGTCGCGATGGCTGCCTCGATCTCGGTCAGCTTCTGCGCAGCGATGTCCGGCCCAGCATAATCGAGGATCCATCGCGCGATGGCGTCAAGGTCACGCGCGACGAGAGGGTGGAAACGGATGCGGTAGCTCACGCTCCTCGTGCAGCCTCGATCGAGGCGCGGGCGGCAGCGAAGGCATCCTCCTCGTCGATGAACGCATCGCGCGGCGTTTCCATGCGGGCACGGATTTCCTGCGCGAGGGCCTGAAGCGCCACGTTGCGCTCCTCCTCATCCTGCATCATCTGCTCAAGCGCAGCCGCGACGGCGGCACTCTGCGTCGCGAACACCCCCTGCCCCACCTTTTCCGAGAGAAACCGGTGATGGCGGTCGGTGAAGCTGAGGGTGGTCTTGACGGTCATCCGCGCCTCCATGGTATGACTGAGTCATATATCGGATCAGGGCGGTGCTTTCAATCAACTGCGTCTAGCCCGGCCAACGCCCCGAACGCAGCAAGCCTCCTTCGCAACAGGGGAACTCGCAAGCAACGCCTGCTGCGACTGGTGGTGCGCGACATCCTTCTGTTGCTGGCCCGGCTTGGCATGTCTGATCGTTGATCGATGCAGAAAGCCGAAGCGATGAGCGACCGGTGGCGGGAACCTTTCCTGCGGCCATATCGTGCTGGCACCGCTGT
>SKWP01000254.1 GCA_007128865.1 Paracoccaceae bacterium | reverse complement strand
CGAGGCTGATCAGGCCGTTGCCATCGGCCCGGCCCCGGCCCGCGAAAGCTATCTCGACACCGCGCGCATCCTGGCTGCCGCCGCCGATACCGGCGCCGATGCGGTGCATCCCGGCTATGGCTTCCTGTCCGAGAATGCGCGCTTTGCCGAGGCTGCGCGTGGTGCCGGGCTGATCTGGATCGGGCCCGAGCCCGACACCCTGCGCGCCATGGGCGACAAGCAGCGCGCCCGCGAGATCGCGATGGCGGCCGGGGTTCCGGTGGTGCCTGGCAGTGACCGGCTTGCCGAGGGCGACGATCTCGATGCCATCGGCGCCCGGGTCGGGTTTCCGCTGCTGGTCAAGGCCGCGGCCGGCGGTGGCGGGATCGGCATGCGCCGTGTGGACGGGCCCGAGAAGCTGGGCGAGGTTGTGGCCGCGACGCGTTCGATGGCGGAAAAGGCCTTTGGCGACGGTTCGGTGTTTCTGGAACGCTTCGTGCCGCGTGCCCGGCATGTGGAGATCCAGGTCTTCGGCTTCGGCAACGGCGAGGCGGTGCATCTGTTCGAACGCGACTGTTCGCTGCAGCGCCGGTTCCAGAAGGTGATCGAGGAGGGCACTGCCCCCGGTCTTCCCGATGCGGTGCGTTCGCGCATGGCCGCGGCGGCCGTGGCACTGGCGCGGTCGACGCGGTATTCGGGCGCCGGGACGGTCGAGTTCATTGTCGATGCCGCAAGCTTCGAGTTCTTCTTTCTGGAAATGAACACCCGCATCCAGGTGGAGCATGCCGTCACCGAGATGATCACCGACACCGATCTGGTGGGCATGCAGATCGATTTTGCCCGCGGGCGCCTGACCGGGCTTGACCAGGCCGCGATCACCACGCGCGGCCATGCGGTGGAATGCCGGCTTTATGCCGAGAACCCGAAGAAGATGTTCATGCCTTCGCCGGGGCCTCTGGATGTGTTCGCATTGCCGCAGGCCGGGCCCGATCTGCGCATCGATGCAGGCTATCGTCAGGGTGATGTGGTGACGCCGCATTACGACCCGATGATTGCCAAGATCATCGCCCGCGGCCCGGACCGCAACGCCGCGCTGGACCGTGCCGCGGCGGCGCTGCGCGCGCTTCGGGTCGAGGGCATTGCCACCAACCGCGATTTTCTGCTCGCCTGTCTGGACGATGCCGGTTTCCGGTCCGGCGCGGTCTATACCGGCTTTATCGATGACAACCGCAAGGCCCTTCTGGCCGCGCTTACCGAAAGGACCGACGCATGACCAACGCCTCTGCAACCCTTCTGGGCACAATCGCCCCGGCCGCGCCCCGGGCGCTTCGGGCCACGCTGGCCGTGCTGGGCGGGGCGGCGCTGATCGCGCTTGCCGCGCGCGTGCAGGTGCCGATGTGGCCGGTGCCGATGACGATGCAGACCTTTGCGGTGATCCTGATCGCCATGGCCTTTGGCGCGCGCATGGGCGTCGGGGCGGTCGCGATGTATCTGGCGCAGGGGGCCGCCGGCCTGCCGGTCTTTGCCGCGGGCGGCGGCATTGCCTATCTCATGGGGCCGACCGCGGGCTATCTGTGGGGCTTTGTGCTGGTTGCGGCGGTGGTCGGCTGGCTGGCCGACCGCGGGCTGACCCGGCATTTCGCCGGTGCGCTGGGGCTGGCGCTGCTGGGCAGCGCGCTGATCTACCTGGCCGGGGCGTCCTGGCTTGCGACCTTTGTCGGGGCCGAGGCGGCGCTGACCGCGGGCGTGCTGCCGTTCCTGGCCGGCGATCTGGTGAAGTCGGTTCTGGCTGCGATGCTGTTGCCGGCCGCCTGGAAGCTGCTGGCACGGCTGGGGTGACGGGCAGTATCCAGTCGCGAGGAGCCGAACGCCCCCGGCGGCATGTGCCGGGGGCGGACGGTTTTCGGCGCCGGATCGCGCGCCGGATTGACGGAGGCCTCCGGTGAGCGGCAGACTTGCAGCAAGCGCAGGCCAGCACGGTGACGAGGGCGTGCTGAGCGACCTGCGCAAGCTCGGATTCACGGAATACGAGGCGCGAATCTACCTGCAGCTTTTGCGACTGGGCGAGCCTGCCACCGCCTATGAGGTCTCGAAGAACGCCGGTGTTCCGCGGCCCAATACCTATAATGCACTGGAAAACCTCAGCCAGCGCGGGGCGGTGCTGCCGGTCAGCGAATCTCCGGCGCGCTATGTTGCGACCCCGCCCGACGAGCTGATGAGCGCCTATGCGCGTCAGACGGCCGCCCTGTGCGCCCAGGTCGGCGCGCGGCTGAAGGAAGTGGGCAGCCCGGCCGAGGATCGCTATGTCTGGTCGATCACGGGTGACATTGCCGTGCGCGACAAGATCGATCAGGTAATCGACACCTGCCGCGAGACCCTGATGATCAAGGCGCCGGATGACATTCTGCGCACCCACAAGGCGGCATTGACACGAGCCGGCCGCCGCGGTGTCGAAATGCTGATCGTGGTCTTCGGCCCGGACCCGGAGGAATTCCGCTTCGGCTCGCGCTGCCGCACCTTCATTCACGAAGGCAATGGCGTGCGCATGGGCTCGACCGACAACCTCTTTACCATAGCCTCCGACCACCGCGAGGTGGTCACCGCGCGCATGGCCGATGGCGCGCAGGCCGTGCACAGCCGCAACCAGACCATCGTGAATGTGGCCGAGTCACTGATCCGCCATGACTATTACATGGCCGAGATCTTTCTCAAGTTCGGCCCCGAGATCGATGAGACCTTCGGCCCCTATCTGCGCGATCTGCGCCTCGCCTGCTTCACCCCCGAGCAGGCGGAAACCTTCCGCGCCAAGACCGGGCTCTGAACCGCCGGCGGCAACGCGACTCATTGCCGGCCCGGCCGCCGCCCCGCCGGCAATGCCTCGGCCAGCAGCGCGCGGACGGGTTCAACGGGGACGTCCCGGGCCAGAAAGGCACTGCCGATGCCGCGTGCAAGCACAAAGCGGATGCGGCCGTCTTGCACCTTCTTGTCCTGGGCCATCAGGCTCAGCATCCCGTCGGCATCGGGCAGCGGACCGGGAATATCGGCAGGATCGGTGCGCATGCCCATCGCCCGAAGATGCGCGCGCACGCGGCCCGGTTCTTCCTGCGCGCAGAGGCCCAGTCGG